>NZ_JAMPKB010000013.1:0-113222 GCF_039961925.1 Trichocoleus sp. DQ-U1
TTTCTTGTTCGTATGCTTTGACTACTTTTTCTCGAAAGTCGATGGAGTAAGGTTTCATTCTACCTGTTCATGCACTGACCTCAATGTACTCTATATACCTGCAATCTGCTGTATTCATGAATTTCATTCGATATTTCTTGGATATCTTCTTGAATCTTTTGCGCTAATTCTTCTCGTATTCGTGTACCGTCTCTAACCAGTTTATCTTGAGTATCTAGCTACCAGCTTTGAATATGGGGAGCGCAAAATTCGTTAATAGTGCGTTCAATCTTCTTTGCCTCCTCCTTGGTTTGTATCCTAATTTTGTATGTATCTAAAATTTCATTTTGAACGTTTTGAGCAGAATCATAGCTATCAAAAGCCTCTGGTACAGCATTTCTCAGATTAGCCGACAAAGATGAACCTGCTTTGAAGCTAACTGTAAGGAATGTTTTTAAACCTTTGCCGATAACAGGAATCATCTCAAGTATGCCTCTACCTAGCTCGACCAAAATCCCTGACCAGTCAACCTTGTTAGATGTCTGTATTATTGATTGAGAATTTTCTCGTATTTTTGGTCTTGCAGATGTGGCAGACCTAGATTTAGCAATTTGATCGATTTCATCTTGTATATTATCTTTAGCTACCTTAGCAAATATGCTAATACCTTGGCTAAATCCTCTGATTAGTATCTGTTTTTGTTCCTCTACAGACTTTTTTACAACTTCTACTTTACTTTTGGCAGATTCAGAGCGTTTTCTGTAATCTTCCACCTTTTGTCTAAGAGTTTCAATTTCCATATCCCAACCACTGATTTGTGTGTTGAGAGTATCTTCAACTGCCTTTGCAGACTTATCAATTCCGGCTAAAACATCACTCAAAAGATTCCAGCCAGAATGCTGAGTGATGGTTTGAATCACTGTTTCTTGAATAGTGGGTATGCCACTATCTTTTAAGGCCTGCGGCGCAATCTTCCGAGGCGCTGGTGTAATTTGATTACCCTCCTCATCTTCAGTAGCATACTGAGCGCTAAAAAACTTTCTGAAGTCTTTTATCTGGCTTTCAGTTGCCTTACCCTGCTCGATTAGTTTTGCCAGAAGTCCTTGTCTAGAACTTGCGGGGTAGATAATCGGGTTGGGGAAGCCAAAGCCAGCAAGTTCTTTTTTCAAATCTTCTATTACATCAGGGATTTCTCGATCTCTTTCTGTCTTTTGATCGACTTTATTAAGGATAAAGTAAATTTTGCCTTTGTTCTCTGCTAAGAGTTCTTGCCGATTTCGTATCACCTCCTTAAACAAATCTGAAATAGCGTTGTCTTTGTAGGCGGCGTAATTTAAAACGAACAGAATAGCATTGCAGGTTCGCAACGCTTCCAGTGCAGTTTGTTTGAGTGCTACTGTGTTGAAGTTGGCAGATTCCCACTCATTTGGTCCCGGCGTGTCAACCAGGGTGAAGCCAGATAGAGATGAAAGTGCGCTAATGGCTTGGATAGGATACTCTATCTCAAAGCGTGTGGTATCGTCAGGATTGCCTTTTTCCCGAATTTCACGGGTACGAAGTAGAAATTTCTGCTGAATTTCTCCAGCGTCCCCCTCGGCAATAACGATAGGTTGCCTTTTTCCCTCTTGGTACTCTAAAAGTCTGGGTATTTGTCCAGCGTCAATGTGGAGAACATCTGTACGGCAAATTGTACAAGCTGCTGATTCACTTGCCAGAACATCCGCACCGATTACAGCATTTAAAAAGGTACTCTTGCCTGCTTTCATCGCGGCAATGACGGCAACTTGATACTTCTGAGTCTGCAAAGCCTCTAAGGCTTTTTTTAGACCATCCTCAATGCTTTGTAGTCCTTCGTTATCGTTTCCCTCACTATAGCTACCCTTCCGAAGTTCTTGAAGGTATTGTAAGAGTCGTTTACCAGTGTTAGAGATGCTGTCGTGTGTGGCTTGGAACTGTTGAGAAGACATAATAAGGGAGAGAGTGGCTGGACTAGCTACAGCTTAAGTGAACAGCGAAAAGACTGGGATCGGTGATTCCACGGAGATAGAAGAACGCGATCTCATCCCCACAATCAAGGGCGAGCGCTCTCCCAAAAATTACACTAAACAGTAGAAGTAATCGCGACCTAAATGCCTTAACTATGAGTAAACTACAAACAAAAATACCGATAGAAAGTTGGGTTGTAGCCAGTTGGGATGAATATATCCAGGTGATTCAAGATCCGCTACTAGAACAAGCGAAAGGCTATTACCATAATGGACAATTGAGGATAGAAATGTCACCTATCGGCTCTGACCACGCCAGCGATCACACTATTATTATCTTTGCCGTTAACCTGTTTGCTACCCTCAAAGGCATTCCTATACATGGACGGGATAACTGTACATACAGAAAAACAGGCGTTCAAGAAAGTCAACCAGATGTGTCTTATTATATTGGTGAAAATGCTGATGTGATTCCTTGGGGAACGTCAATTATTGACTTAGACCAATATCCAGCGCCAGATTTAGTGATTGAAATTGCGAATACTTCACTATCTGATGATATCGGGCAAAAACGGCTACTATACGAAGATTTAGGAGTAGCAGAATATTGGGTGGTGGATGTTGTAAATATCAGAATTATTGCTTTTACCATCACCTCTACTGGGGGAAGTCAAAGAATTACTGAGTCTCAGGTGTTGCCGGGATTAGCAATTTCGGTGCTAGTGGAGGGTTTACAACGCAGCCGTCAAGAAAATCAAAGCTTGGTTGGCGCTTGGTTATTAGCCCAATTTCAGCAGTAACTATTGCCTGATATCCTCGGTCAGGGCAATTCGCACTTTATGTTAGCTTCAGATTGAGTACGAGATTGAAGCCGATTAGTCTTATTTGATAAGATTTTTAAGTCCGAGAATCTAGCAGAAATGCTAGGTAAAAATTGAAACGATTAGCAACAATCACCATGCCTACATCTGCAATTGACGGCAATTTTGACGACAAAAGTGCAGCAGCTATCCAAGCGGCGCGGGAGGGGGTTGCTGTATGCGATCGCTCTCATTGGGGACGGATTCAAGTTTCCGAAGGCGATCGCATCCGATTTTTGCACAACCAGAGTACAAACGACTTTCAGCGACTCAAGCCAGGACAAGGCTGCGATACGGTTTTTGTCACATCAACGGCGCGAACGATTGACTTAGCCACCGCTTATGTGATGGAAGATGCAGTGCTGCTGCTGGTTTCACCCAATCGGCGCGAGAAGCTGATGAAATGGCTAGACCAATACATCTTTTTCGCTGACAAGGTGCAATTAACCGATGTAACTGATAATACTGCAACCTTCAGCTTGATTGGGCCAGGGAGTGATGCCCTCTTAGAACAGTTAGGTGCGGGTGTCATGATTGGTCAACCGGATGGTTCTCATCAGCAATTGACAGTGGGGGATATCGAGGTGCGGGTAGCTGTGGGCAGCGGTTTGGCAACGCCGGGATACACGCTGATTCTCTCTGCTGCTGAGAAGGAAACGCTGTGGAATACTTTAGCGCAAGCTGGGGCAGTGCCGATGAGCGATCGCGTCTGGGACCATCTGCGAATCGAACAAGGACGCCCCGCACCTGACCTTGAACTCACTGAAGATTACAATCCTCTAGAGGCAGGGTTGTGGCAAACCATCTCCTTTGAAAAAGGCTGCTACATCGGACAGGAGACAATTGCCCGTTTAAACACTTATAAAGGGGTCAAACAACACCTTTGGGGCGTCCGACTCAACACACCCGCCCAACCAGGAAGTGTAATTAGCGTTGGAGAGGAAAAAGTCGGCAAACTTACCAGCTATACCGAAACCGACCAAGGTTCCTTTGGACTCGGCTACGTCCGCACCAAAGCCGGTGGTGAAGGGCTGAAAGTACAAGTAGGAGAAAGCGAGGGTGAACTCGTCGCGGTGCCATTCGTGACACACGACTACGTTTAGGGGCAATACGCTACGAACGCTGGTGAAATTTGCCATAAAGCATTGCTGCAACAGGTTTTCCGCCCCGCAAATGTCGTTCTATCACTGTTGGCACTTCATCGGGATGGACGTGGTTGTACCAAACCTCTTCTGGCATCACCAATACCATCGGACCGTTGCCACATTGTCCTAAGCATTGGCTACCTGTTACAGTGACGCCTGGGACTTCAGACGCCTGGAAAGCTGCCAAAACTTTAGCTGCACCCTGCTTGCGGCAGCTGCGGTTTTGGCAAATCAAAATACTTTTAGAGCAAGACAAGGTAAAGGTTGGAAAAATTTCCGCTTCTTTGGGTAAGAAGCCGAAGCCTACAACTCTAGGGTAGCTCAGGCAGATTCCCACCCAAGGCAAGGGAATTGCACGAGACGACGATGCTAGGTTAGGGACAATCTTGGTATGGTGAGCGATCGCGCTGTAATTTGCTAAACAGACAATTTTAAAAAATCAACTTTTCTAATCATTACTGTTTTGCTAAATGCCAGAGAGTAGTCTTCGTAATGTAAACAGGATCTATCTGCTGTTCCCACTCATATACTTTCTTTATCTGGTAGCTTGGTTCTCGATCGAGAACAGCCTTCAAAGCCTTTTTAGAATCCACAAATACATCACTGAAATCATTAGCAATAGAATTTATAGGTAACTTGCTGTCAATCTCTTCACCTGGTTTAAGAACAGGTTGATTAGAAACTGACTGAAGTTTAACTTTGGGATCGAGTAGGTAAGTCAAGGAAAAAGGAGGTAAGTTGTACCAGATATAAAGTGGATAATTAGCCTGGTTAACAATCTGAGCGATTTCTTTATAGTGACAACTGTTATATTTATTCCACCATTCTTGTGCTTGAGAACTGACTGCGCTGGATAAAACTCCTCCCGAAATGATGACGACTGTAGCAATTTGCCATAGCCACCGCTGCCAGTTTTTAGCAGAAAATGAGGATATTTTAGCAGCAAGTAGGTAGGCAATTGCGATTTCTATTGCTAAGTAACAAGGGATAAGATAACGAGCAACAGCAGAGCGTCTTCCTCCAGAGATTAAATCTGGTAGTGTCAATGCGATCGCAGTAACTCCAAGCATCGTCAAGATAAACAACCAAACGTGCTTTTCAGTCCGGCGGCAAAGAAAGTAAATTGCATAAATTACTAAAATCAACGAGAGAAAAATTGCAATATATAATCCAAAATTTCTATATTTAAAACTGTAATTAAAATCCACAAAAATACGACTAAGATTTAAAATCCACGTTCTTACTAAAGATTGTATCGGAAAAGTCGATCGCATCCACTCGGTTGCTTCATCGACTGTTGACAAATTAGCAAGAGCAATCAGAAGCCAAGGTATAAAAAGTAAGATAGCTGTTAAAGATGCTAGCAGATAGGAGATGAATGTTTTACTTGCTCGAAACTTTTCTAGCGAAAATACATAGACTCCATGACTAATGGCAGTCAACAGGAAAAATAAATGAGAATAAAGACCTAAAATTAAGGTTGCTGCATACATAGCCCAAGCGGATTTTGTTTTTACTCGCATCGCTCTTAGAAGCGATGCACTAGATATTAAAATTGCTACAGTCCACAGGCTATACTGACGAGCTTCCTGAGCATATAAGATATGAAATGGTGAAATAGCTACCAGCCCGGTTGCCATCCATCCCACCAGAGGCAATTCAAATAATTCTACACATAGCCAATAAATACAAGGAAACGCAAGCAGACTAATCAAAGCAGGTAGGCTTCTCATCACTGCCACCGAGTTTCCCCACAACTGTGCCCAAAACCGAGCTAACAAAAAATAGAGTGGTGGATGTTCAGCAGTTGCTGCTAAAGAATTAATCATATCAGTTAAATCTTTTTCAGTATTAGGGCGCTGATATTTCTGCAAATCCTTTACAGGGATTGCACCAGTGCTAGAAGCTTCCTGCTTAACTTCTTCTAAGGTATAACCTGAAATCCGACGTGAAGTGCTACTTTCATCGCCCCAATAAACTTTTTTTTCAAGGTTAGCGAATCGAAAGAAAAGACCTATGATTAATAAAATTGCGATAAAAAATCGTACCTCTTTTGAATAAAACCTGTGGCTCGATTCCTGTATTTTCATCATGAGGTTAGTCCGTCCATTTCAGTCCCTAAATATTTAACCTACCCAAAAATAAGGTCTCTTTTACTGGAGAAGATGAACCTCAGCAACTTGAGTTTCTAAAACTGTACTATGAGCTTGTGTTAAATCTGGATTTCTATAAACATTAAAAACTGGAAAAAGGTTATCAGTACGTTGTACCATATAGGACTTTGGATAAATTAGGTAGTTCCCTGCTTGACAAAAAGTTTTAACAATATTGAAATTCTTTTTAGTGATATATTGATCGATATATTTATAGGGCTGGTACATTGACATCCAACCGACAGGTTTCGGATCAAATGTACAGATTGTTGAGTTTGCAGGTAATTGACTTAAAATTTGAGTAATGTCCGAAGTAGATACCAGTCTATTTTGGCTATATTTGCTGGTTAAATACTGATAGTCATAACTCGCATTAATCAAGATTGATAGAGCTATACCTGCAATTAAAAAAGCACTTAAAGATTTATCTGCTTTCTTAGATAAATCTAAGTAAGCTAAACTCAAGACAGCCAAAACCATTGGAGAGATTAAAATTAAAAGTTTGTAATGAATGTAATAAATTCCTTGATAATTTGAAGCAGCATATAGATAAATAGACCAAGTAAATGCTAAAAAAGCAAAAATAGTTTTGTTCCCTTTAAACTTGGCTATTGCTACCGTTAAAACCACTGTTAAGAAAATAATAGAGGTTAAAATATAAAACCAACCTTCTCCAGTAAAATAGGCTTGTTGTCCTAGTTCAACATAATTAAATACCAGCCTACCAATCTTACTTAAGATATTAGAATTAGCTTCTTGATTAGAGCTGGTTAAAGTAGCGATAATTTGTTTGGTATTCAACCAACCGCGACTAAGTTCTCCTTTCCAATAAGGAAACAAAGCTACAAATGCTGCTAAAACGGACAAGATAGGCAGTAAAAACCTAATAGGAGTTCTGCGGTTTTTTGAGATGAATAAAATAGAGCTGGCAATAAAAACTACTGGCATTACAAAAAGAGTTGTGGAATGCAAGCTAATTAATATGGCTAAAACAATCCCATAAAGTATCCAGGAGAAGCATTGAGGAACTAGAGAAAATCTAGCTTCCAACTGGTATTTATAGAGTAAAGTAAAACAAAGCAGAAAAAATATAATAGGGCTGGGGTTCCACTGGAACGTACTTATAAAAATTTCTCCGAAGATTAGACTGTACCAAAAACCTGCTAAGCCTGCCAGAAGAAGGCGTTTGGAAAATTCAACATTTTCTAATAGTTCATAAACTAAATAAATTAAAAGCGGAATAGAGAAAAAAGAGAATAATGCATTAGGTACAGCTGTAAAAACTGGATCTGAGCCAAATATAGTAAAAGGAAAAACTAGATAATAATAAAGAGGCGGTAGATGATATCCTCCGACAGAGGCAGAAGGGCCTAATATAGGCCAATTTCCTTGCCACATCTTCATGTAGATTTCAGCATCTCTGGCCTGATCGTAATAAAAAAAAGTGGTATATCTGAGAACACTGAATAGGCGTATAAAAAATCCAAAAACTAAGGATAATACGATTAAAGTATATGCAGTAATGTTGGCTGGATTCTTCTTAAGATTGAACACTGGTTTAACCCTATTCCTTAAAAAAGTTATTCTTTCTTTTTGTCACTTAAATTAATTTAATCTGCCATTTTGCTAGTATCTTCCAGATTAAAAATGTTCCGAATAGATAAGTACATCATCAACAATAAAAAGGCGACTGAAGTCGCTACTAAATACCAAGGAACACCGATAAACACAAGAGAGTTAGGCCAGAGATTTACAGTATGACTACCGTAAGCTTCTATGCCTGAATTTAAATACCATAAATTTTGGTTTTGAATTCCTGGAGAATGAGTAGCAATTTTAAAGGAATTGAGAAGATTTCTCGCTGCACTCTTCAACATATCCAATGACTGGCTATTTGAGAACTTCCAGACATAGGCTACTTCATCTTTTCTAGCGAATTCTAGTCTCCAGTACCAATGTGAAAGAATTGATGAAAATGAGAGAATGAAACCAAAACCAGCTAGAAAAATTGCTGAGAGCTTCAACGAGGTTCTTTGTAAAACATATTCCATATTGGTTGCAAAGGGCAAAAAGAGAATGGGCAGGATGGTCACTAGATAACGGGGTCCCCATCCTCCGCCACCATACCAACTCCTTAATCTTGCATGCAGTAGAAACCAAGCTATTGTCAGTACCAATATATACAAAGCTTCTTTTTTATGCTCCTTAAAGAATTTTCTAAATAGAACAACAGATAGGATTAATAAAGGGGCATATATAAATATGCTTTTTCCAGGACTCAGCAAAAGACCTGTCAATCCTATAAAGATATTTCCATCCAACGCATTGTTACCCAAATATTTGGCGTCTGTTTGAACCGGGGAAAGGTAGAAAAATCCAGTTCTTAGATGGTTGTACCATGATTGCCATACTAAAAAAGGGAAGATTATCAGTAATGCAGTGGCAACATTCTTTGCTCGCCTGAGCAAAGATAGTCTGCTAATAAGTACTAGATAACCAAGTGAAGCTACTATAGCTAAAATCATGGAAATTCTAGTAATTAAAGAAAAACCCAAACAAATAAAAGCTAGTATTAAATACTGATTTTTTTTGTTGTTTCTAAAATTTAATAACAGCAGAAAAGATGTAGTCAATAATGTAGAACAGAGAACTCCATCAAAGGATTCTCTGGTATAAGTCCAAAAATAAGTGCTGACGGCTAGGCATAAGGTTGCGATAAAGCTGGGTAAGATAGCTTGACCAAACTGAAACCGCAAGATACCGAAAAAAGCAGTGACTGTGAGTGCAGAATAAAACCCGGGCTGAAATGAACGTATAAATTCCTTCGTTATAGATATAACTTTTACCGTAGTGAAAGGAGCTAAAATCCTTTCTAAAATTACATTAATAAAGGCGGTAGGTAGAAAAAATATTGTATTTCCAATTTCTTGGGAAGCATAGGTTCTCCCATTGGGTGCTATTGAAAAAATTCCCTCTTGTGGAGTATCAAAACCTAGTTGCCCAGTGGTAACAATATGTTCTGCAAGTTTATAGTGGAAGGAGCCTTCAGCATAATCAAATCCGCAATTACTCAAGATAAAGAGTATCCAGAAAAAAATAAATATACTTAAATAAGCTTTAACTTTTTGCTTATTCTTGCTATCAGGCTTCCAAAAGTTTAATTTAAGCATTTTAAATGTGTAAAGATAGCGCCAGATGTCAAGTTAGAACGAAAAAAGACAAAGCCAATGCGACTGAAAAAACGCAAACTTTAAATACTAAGTTTTATCCGGTCAATCGACTAGAGAAAGTTTGAATAATAAGTGTTTTAAACTTGTCACAGCAAACTTTTTCTTTGACGAGCCTCACTGATATTGTTCGGGATTCTGTGAGCAGGATTGCTGCCAAGCAGGCTTCTTCTCGACATTCTGAGGTTGACCGGGTGCCACGGTTCTCTCGTTCATAAAGTCAATTTCAAAGTTATCTAGTTGTTTTGAACCTTGGTGCCGAGCGTTCCAGTCGCGGCAGAGGTATTGTCCATAGTAGGGATAAAGCTTTTTGCCGATGGTGCGATTGAGGTTTATGAAATAGGTGCGCCATTGCATATTTTGATAGAGGGCGTTTCGGCTCTTCCGACTCGGCTTTTCCCAACTTACAGGCTCCCCATCTCTCAAAACATTAACTTCAGTTCCATCTTTCAGCTTGCCAGGGATTACGTGCCAACCATCATCTCTGGGGGGAGCGGGGGCAAAAATACTCCAAGATTGATCTACCCTCAAAATTCGGCTAATCCAGTCAATCGAATTTAAGGCTTTTCGATTGAATTTTTCAGGAGAAAAACTTCTGAAGTTCCAGATAGTGACATAAGCTAGCAAGAGTAACGTCACTATATTGATCGGTCGCGAAGAACGTACTTCAAGAGGACGGAACTTGAAAGGTTTGGTAAAGTTACCAGCAGCCTTGCGGTTAGATGCAATTGTCTCGTAAAATTTCGTTCCTACAGACATTACGGGTCCCCATTTGAGAAGGGGAACCAGTGGCTTAAATATTGGGGATAAACTACAAACGTAAGCGATCGCTTCCCACTTAAAATGCCTGTTTCCTTGCCAATCCACTACTACCCAAGAATTTTTCGCTTGCATATCTGCAAAAATCGAGGGATCGTCCTGAGCTAAGAGCAGTGGTGTCTGTGCAGGCAATATCAAGAAAGTGCGAATCAGGTGGACAACCTTCTTGCAGAAGCCACAGTCGGCATCATAGTAAATCTGGAGTCCGGCTCGTTCTGGAGTATACAGCCGCTTAGATACCGAGTCCCAAAGTTCCGTCGGGATGAAAGCTAGCCAGCTAGCTGTACTGAGAAACGGGAAAATCCCCAGCACAAACGACAATCCGAAACCGATATGTAAGAGGATAAACGAGATAATTGCACAGCAGCGGAAAAAGCTGGTACGGACGGGAACGAAGAGTAACAAAGGGCCAAGGGTTTCTAACCACAGGGCGCTAAAAGTGAGCAAGACTAGAAGTGCAGAAGGTAGGCTGAGTAGGAATTGACCAAATGGTGTAGCGTATTGGTCGAAACTCAAAGCATAATAAACCGCACTACCATCAGGCCACCAAAAGGGACTCTTCGCTTTAAAAGCCGCCGAAAAGATGTAGATAAAGCATTGTTGTAGCGTCAGTGCTAGGGTGGCACCGGAGAGGATGCGCTTGGGTAATTTTTGGGTAGATGTATTTAGGGCACTGTCAATCGAGTAATAAGCACCCAAGGGCAAAAACATTGCCCAGAAAAGCAGCGCGCGAATTACATCATCCGCCGCGAAAATCAAAGCTGGGTTTCGGTTGTGGAGAGATACCATCAGCGCCCAAGTTGCGATCGCTGCTAACCGGGTTCGGTATCCCATCAATAGCGCTAAAGCCACAAATCCAGCTAGCAAAAATAGAATGGCTTGAAACCAGGTTTGACCGCCCAGCGCATGAACTGACCAATACCAAGGTTTTAAGATAGTAGTAAGTAGCGATCGCGGCATCACTCCAGCATCTGTATAATGTGCTGTCAGATCCCCCGCCCGAATGATTAAATCGGCAAGAACAACCAGCGCCAAACCAATCCGAAACAGGGCTAGCGATCGCAGGTCTAACCCAAACAGTTGCTCAAGCTTGGAAGTAAAAATGGCTTTAGATTTTTGGTGAGTAGAAGCCATAAAACATTAGACCTTGATGGAAAATTTTTTCATGGTTAACGGCAGTAAGCAATTGCCGTTTGTTAAATTTAATACTTAGATCGCCTGGAGTAATTCGCCGCCAATCGCCGCTTTCCCAAACTATTGGACCCTAACCGCCGGATTGCTGCCAGCCACTTCCAGACTGTTAAAACAACCCGCCGAATCGCTTGATAAATCCAGTTTCTCACTACTCGGAGGCGGTGAGGCACGGTTGGCAGGCGCTGGAGGTAAACGACTTGTCTAGTAATCGATGCCAAGCGCCCTTCTAAATTCAGACCAAAGCTAGAAACCGCAGCCGCACCCTTTCCCAAAGTCACCATCTCTCCTAAGTGCAAATAGCGGAAGCGCCGTAAGCGTTTGCCCGCGATTGCTGCCCAAATGTTGCGAGCAGCACAATCTGCCTGTTGAAAAGCGGCTTGAGCGGTTGCTGGCACCCGTGCGCCACGGGGATTGTAAATTTCTGCCAAATCCCCCAAAGCAAACACTTCTGGATAGTCAACTAATTGTAAGGTAGGGCAAGAAATCAGTTGTCCCTGGTTATTATGCTGGCAATCAAGTTCGCGCACCCAATCGAGCTGCCGGGTTCCAGCCGTCCAAAATACCAAATCTACAGGCAAAGTGTCAATCTGACCATCCCGAACTAGGGTAATTTGGTCAGGTTCAATGCGGTGGATGCTCGTTTCTAATTCTACCCGCACGCCACGACTTGATAAAGCACGGTGAGCCGCAGCTTGAGTATGAGCGGAAAAGGTTTTAAGAATTTGATTACCCCGGTCAAGCAACAGTACCTGCCCTCGTTTCTGTAGCCGGTCGGCGATTTTGCAAGCGAGTTCTACGCCATTAGGACCAGCGCCCGCGATCGCAATCCGCATTTGTTCCTGCTCAGAAAGCTCAAACTCGTATAGCTGTTGTTTCAGAAGCTCTACATCCGCCAAACTGCGAAAGGTTTGGGCATAAGTGCCAGCTCCAGGAACGCCCTCTAAGCGCGTTTCTCCCCCGACTGCTAAAACTAGGTAGTCGTAAGCGAGAGCCTCACCGGATTCAAGCTTTACCTGGCGCGTTTGTAAATTAACCTCCTGAATCGTCTCTTGACAAAACCGAATATTAGTGTTCCTTAATAGCTTTTGATAAGAAGGAGCGATTTCCCACGCTTGCAGTTCGTCTGTCACCAGTTCGTATAGCAAGGGGGTAAAGAGAAAGCGATCTTTTTGCTCAACCAGGATAATTTCGCATCGACTTGATTTGAGTAAGGGAAAACGGCGCAGGTACAAAGCAGTGTAAAGACCACCAAAGCCCCCACCGAGAATGCAAATCCGGGTGGGAGTAGCGCTCCCAGATTCAGAGGGAGTAGAACTGACCTTTCTTTGATGCTTTGTACCGTCTAGCTTGCCGTCCATATCATTGACAGGGTTTTGGTAAATAAGCTTGATATCAAACGCGAATGGCTAAAGCGATTCGCTATTGCGGCACTTTGGTCGTGGAGTTGGGCGCTGTCAGTTGCTGAGCGATCGCTGGTTTTAGCTGTTGAACCAGCTCCATTGCCCGGATTGTTCTGGCTTCCGGCTTCAGGTGATAGTGGGTATCAGCGAACAAGCTAGAGTCACTCTTCAGGTTCAACGAGTCTTTTTCGTAGATCAAAGGAGCGATTTTGCTCAGTTCCTCAGCCGTCTTTTTAACGTTACGAATCGTCTTCTCATCGCTGCTGTTCGCATAGACCCACGGCAATGACAGAACTAAAGTTGCTCCCTTTGCCTCGACTTCTTCACGGAATTTAGCGATCCGCTGAAGCGCGTGTTTGGATACGGGTTCTTGAAATGTCATCTGCCACCAGTTCCCAGCGCGTTCTTTCGTTACGGTAGGGTCGCCACGTTCGTCAACCGGATCGGAGTAGTAGCCAGTCATTTTTCCTTTTTCAATCACCTCCAAGCTCGACTTAGTAATTCCTCTAAGAGTCGGAACCCCTAGCATCATTGCGTCTAGAGCCAACTGTTTGGGAGGGATTCCTCCCAAACCGGGCTGTCCAATTGCCATCCCAAACGAACCAGAGCGATCGCCCAACCCATCCTCATCCAACAGCAGCAGGTACTCTGGAATCAGAAGCACAATGTCGCCCCGGCGAACTTGACTCAAAACGCTCGGAAGGATGACATCTAAACCAATTGGGCCATCTAACCCCATGTTGAATACGGGAATGCCGAGTTCTTGCTCCATTAGCTTGGTATTCAACGTGTAGTGCGCTCCAGAACCACCCGTTATCAGGAGGCGGTGGGGTGCTTCAATTTGGCTTGCCAGCGCTACCTTTCGTTCGTACATAGCACGCAGCCAGCTCAGTTCTCCACCGTAGCGCACGTTGTAAAGGTACCCAACAGACCAGGCTAAGCCAGCGATCGCTATCCAACTAGCAAGCTTTAGAGGTTTCCACATTAGAACTCGAAGTAAATAAATTTAGAAGGGGTATTTGCAGCTAGCAAGATGGTCAAACCTAACAGAACGCGAGTTACCCAAGGGGATAACAGCAAATCATATTCATTCGTCCGTTTTTGCCAAACTGCGAGGTGTTCCAAGAACAATTCCGCCGTTGTGAGAAAGAGGATCAAAACTAAGACCGCACCCTCATTCGCACTAAAGGAACTCATTGCCGCTCCCAAATTTGAGAACGAGTACGCCCAAGGCGTCACCAGTGTTTGCAGCTTCTGTCCCAGACGAGTCATATCTGACTCCATGAAGAATAGACAGCCCAGCATCACCGAACCAAACGTTAGCGCCCACGATAAGAACTGAGGCATGAATAAACGTTCGCCAACAAAGCGGTAAAAAGGGCGACCCGCATATCGCAGAACTAGCAGTAACAAGCCATGATAAGCACCCCAAATGATGAAATTCCAAGCAGCTCCGTGCCAAAAGCCTGAGAGCGTAAACGTGACGAACAGATAGAAGGCAGCCCACTGCTTCTTTGCCCCCATCAGGGGGAGGAAAACGTAGTCTCTAAACCAGGTACTTAGCGTTACGTGCCAACGACGCCAAAATTCTTGGATGCTTGGTGAAGTGTAAGGGGCGATGAAGTTAAGCGTTAGCTGAACGCCTACAAATTTAGCTAAACCTAGTGCGATGAAACTATATCCAGCAAAATCAAAGTAAATCCTCAGAGTGAACAAGTAGATAGATAGCCACACCAGCCAGACATTTCCTGTTTCTTGCAAGTTGATGTACGGCGACAAGTTATCTGCCAGTACCAACTTCATAAACAAGCCCAAAGACAGCCACTTGAGACCGTCCTCAAAGTTTTCTGCGGAGAACTTAAAGCGGAATGATTCAATTTGAGGAAACAGGTCAGCTCGGCGCTCAATCGGGCCAGCGACGACTTGCGGGAAGAAGGAAACAAAGTTGATGTAATCAACAACTCCAATTGGCTGCTTATTTTTGCTTCTGAATGAATCCACTACAAAAGCAACCATCTGGAAGGTGTAAAACGAAATCCCTGGAGGAATTGCACCTGCACCAGGAATGCCGCCTCTCTGCTGCCAACTCGCAGCAACTCCCCCCACAAATAGTCCTAGAACATCTTCCACAAAGAAGTTCACGTATTTGAAGTAGGCAAGGATGGCGACGTCGATTCCGATCACCACGGCTGCGATCGCTTGCGACTCCCAACCTCGACGGCGCAACATCAGCCGCACCATCACGTAGTTAAAGATAATCTCAAAGGCGAAGATGATAAAGCTGGAGCGCGACGCATTCACAAACAGCATCAGCGACAGCGCCATCAACCCGATGCTATCCAAGTAATCTCGCCAAATGTTCAGGTACTTGCCTATATAGCGAACCGTGAAGAAGGGAACGCCGATCAGAAGAAGTACCCACCAGAAGGAGAAATCAGAGAAATTCAATTGACTGTTTCCTCCCTATTTTTTAGGGTTTAAAAGTTATTATCTTAGTGAGTATTTAGCGATTGGTAATTAGTCATCAAGAATGGGTTATCTTTCCTTGTCCGAAGTTGAAGATTTACAGTCACCACAACAGCGATAAAATCTTTAACCAATTCCCAATTCCCAATTACCAACCAGATATCTTACTCTAGCTGCCGCTAATTCGGTTCCACAGGCCGCCCCAGCCAGAAGACTTGGAAGATGCCTCTACTTTTTCAGTTTTATCGTCACTAGCATCCTTGACATTGCTAGACGCAACTGGAGACACTGCCGCTGAGACATCAAACTCTTTAACCAAGTATTCAGCAGATTTTTCAATAGTTGGATAATCCCACAGCAGAGTAGAAGGAAGCTCGCATCCTAGCCAATCTTCTAAATCGCCAACCAAGGTGACAGCATCGATGGAATCCAGACCGTAGCGCGTCAAAGGTTCGCGGACATCAATGGTTTTTGCATTGAGTGAAAGTTGCTTAGAAAGCTTGGTAACTAGCCAAGTTTGAATCGCTTCAGCCGGGGAGTTTTCAACAATCATATTGTCGTCTTGTAAATGGTTTTTGGTTAAATCTTCATTAGGCTTGGAGCTGGAGTTCTGAAGCTGCATGGGTTTTCTCCTCTGGTGATTGAGCTTGGGCTAGTTGGAGGGGGACAATCGAAAACATCTTGTTTTCTCGGTCAAGCTTGAGAAGTTCTTGGGCAACATTCTCGATGTAAATGCTAGGAATGATACCTGATGAAGGTCGAAAAGTCATCAGGAGTCTGTTCAGACAAATTGCCAACCATTCACCTTTGGCAAAAAAGTCACCCAAGACTTTTCGGTTGTAAATCCACATATGTACGCAAGCTGCGGCTGCGTGCAATGTGCAGTACTTCTTAGCTAGTTCAAATAACTCAGGAGACTGATCGTGTCCGAATTCAAAACCTGAGCTTGCCAAGAATTCATCCTGTGCGTCGAGTTCTTCAAGGACCGCGCTTGTCAGTGTTATCAGCTTCTGCAACACTTCAGCATCGACGCTGGAATCTGTCTTTAAGTCATACAAGTGTTCTAGAGAGATTTCCAGACCTTGTAAAACGTCATCGCATCCCCGACTGAACAGCTCAAATTTTGCCCGTTCGCACGGTGGTAGCGGTGCTTCTAGAGAAAACCGGGTTTCCAGACGCGATCGCAATCCCTCATAAGTGGCAGCATTTCTTTTCGCCCGGTATTTCGCTATCTGACGAAGCTGTAAAATCAGCGCGTGCAAGTTAACAACCGTACTGCCATCAAACACGCTAATAATGGCATTATCTCGGACAACTTTTTGGAAAATTCCCTCATCGTGACCTTCGCGCAAATAGAAACGTGCCCCTAGAATTACGGAAAGGTTTTGAACTAACTTTTCAACCGTTACAGGCACAAAATATTTCACGAAGATAGACGAAACGCTAGATTGCTCCGGCGCGACATGAAAACTTCTTGCTCCCGCAATCGTGACACAATCGCAGACCAAAATATCTAAGAAAGCGTCTACTAAAGTAGTCCGGGGGTGAGGAATATCGAAAACTGTTTTGCCGTATAATTTCCGTCCTAGAGAAAACTTCAGCACCGTTCTCAGGGCTGTATCCGCCGATCCTAAAGAAAAGGCTGCACACAACGTCCGGGTTAGATGAAAGCCTTTCAGGCCCAATTCTAAACCCGCTCCTTCTTGCCCCAGACGCATTTCTTCAGGTACAAAGCAATTATCAAAACGGATTCCGCTCATATCAGAACCGCGAATTCCCAAAGTCTTGATCTTAGGAAGATTGGAATAACCCGCTGGATCAATTTCACTTTTATCAACAACAAACAGCGACAAGCTACGTGCCCCGCCACTGTCATCTGTTTTGGCAAGCACAACTGAAATTCCAGAAATTGTCGCTCGGTTAATTGGCCATTTTTCCCCATTCAGCAGATAACCACCGGGAACCTTAGTTGCCTGCACATCACTAGCAACTAGGTCGCTTCCGTGTGCCCTTTCTGAATAAGCAAGACACATGGCACCATGTTTATCTTTAATAAACTTTGCCAGCTTTTGTTTCTGTTCGTGGGTGCCTGCCATCCAAACTAAACCAGACCAGAAAAGCGTGCTAAAAGTTATCGATGTCGTTAGGTCACGTCTGGACAAAACTCTAACAAAAGCGACGAATTCTTCATAAGATTTCAGCTCTCCACCGTATTCCACGGGGATGTGGTAGTGATGAAGATTCCAGTTATAAAGCCATTCAACGTCTTTTTCTGGAAATTCTTCGCGCTCGTCCAGCTCCATGACGCTTTTGAAAGACATCACGCTTTCCGGCTGTGTGGGATCGCCTAAGTCCTTTTCGAGCGCTTCAGCGACCCAGTACTGTTTTAGTTGATGCATTGAATTCTCCGTGTAATGGGTAATGGCTTATCGGTGTGGGTAATCGCAAGCAATTCGCAATTCCCAATTCCCAATCGCTATTTAGGAGTTTGCACTTTCTGCAACAGGGATTCTACTTCTCCCTTGAGACTTTGAAACTTTGCCGTGGCTTGAGGATTTTCGCTCCAATCCGCGACGACATCTAGACTTCCTGCTAAGAAAGCTGCTCGACAACCCTGACGTTGAATCTTGCCGCTGGAAGTTTTCAGGATACTTCCCGGCTTCACCAATACCACAGCATAAACCTGTAGCTCGTGCTGTTCCGATACCACCTGACGGATGGCTCCCATGACCTCATTGGTGTCTAGATTCTGGGTATGACGCTCGACTTCCTGGACAATTACCAGTCGCTCCTCGCCATTCACCATCACTGAAAAGGCTGCGCCATGTTCGGGTCGAAGCGCTGCATGGCTTTCTTGCACCGTCCATTCAATATCTTGAGGATAGTGATTGGTGCCTCGGATGATAATTAAATCTTTGATGCGCCCCGTGATAAATAGCTCGCCATCTTTTAAGAATCCCAAATCGCCGGTACGTAGAAATGGCCCTTCATTTGTGTCTGCGATGCGTGCCCGGAAGGTGCGTTCCGATTCTTCGGGTCGCTGCCAGTAGCCGTGAGCCACGCTAGGATCGGACACCCAAATCTCGCCGACTTCATCAGCGGCACATCGAGTAAATTTCTCTGGATGCACGATCGCTATCTTGGTGTCGCAAACTTTAGTCCCGCATCCAACAACTGTTCGTACAATATCTTGATCTTTGGAGGCTGGAACGATGCGATTTTTTTCTAGTGCTGCCGGCTCGAGATTGCACAAAACGGGTGTTGCGGTTTGTGCAGAGAAGGATACTAATAGAGTTGCCTCAGCCAATCCGTAGGCAGGACAAAAGGCATTCCATTGAAACCCGGACGGTGCAAAAGTTTCGTAGAAACTTTCCATGACTTGGGGGTTGATTGGCTCGGCAGCATTACCTGCTGCACGCCAACTACTCAAGTCCAGGGTGGCGCGTTGTTCTGGTGTAATCCTACGCACGCATTGATCGTAGGCAAAGTTAGGGCCTTGGCTATGAGTCACTTTGTAACGCGAAATCGCTTGGAGCCAGTGGAATGGGCGTTTGATAAAGGCGAAGGGCGACATCACGTAGCAGGGGATACCGTTGTAGAGAGGTTGGATGAGTCCTTCAACCAGTCCGTAATCGTGGAAGTAAGGCATCCAGGCCACAGTTACGCTGTCCGGGGTGTAGCCACAGGCTTTTTGGAGGTTCGCTGAGTGGAACATTACGTTACTGTGGCTGAGCATCACACCTTTAGGAGTGGAAGTGGAGCCTGAGGTGTACTGGAGATAGGCCAGCATATCGCTGGTTACGGCTGGATCTTGCCAGGTTTCAGCCAGAGACAGGTCTACCTGCTCGGTGTCAATCCAGCTCATTGCCTGAAATTCCGGAATTTTCTCGTCGTACTCTTCAACGAGAGAAAGAATGCCAGAGGTGGTTAGCACCAATGAAGCTTGGGCATCTTTCGCGATCGCTTGCAGTCTGGGCAAGGTTCGCTTCAATCGCCCCGCTTCCGGTGGGGGTACGGGAATGGCAATTGTCCCGGCATATAAGCAACCGCAAAAAGCGGCAATAACCTCTAGACCTTGTGGATAAAGCAGTAGTGCCCGCTCTCCTCTGGCATTATGCTGTTGTAGCAAGGCAGCGATCGCTCTTGCTTGGCGATCGAGCTGAGCATAAGTGAGCTGGGAACCTTCTTTCTTGCCATCAATCAGAAAAGTATAAGCTACCTTTTCCGGCTGCTGGAGTGCCCTCCACCGCAGCAGTTCAACCAGGGTAGAAAAATTTTGAGCTGTAGAAGAATCAATATCGCTTGGTGTAACGGTGTTCATAAGTACTAATGGAAACTTACTAGCTTTATTGAGAAGTGGTCGCGGCACCAGAAAATTGACATATCAAGGTTAAGAACTACAATTCATCTTCTTTATTGTTTTTGTTCAGATTTTAAAAAAGCTTCTAGCTTGAACAATCCGGCAAGGTACAGACAGTGGTCTTGAGTAAAAAAATCAACCTTTCGGTAGTTTTTCAATTTTGGTCTGATGTCTATCTTTAAGACTAGTAATTCTACGAATCTTTACTAAAAAAATATATTTTAAACTCCCGACTAAATACGGCAAATAACTTATCCTACATTGCTTTTCTTGATATGGCACCTAAAAAGTTTTATAAAGATTTTGTAAAGTTATTTCATTGTTAAGTCCGATTAATCTGTCATCTAAATTACAAATATGAAAACTTCTTGCACAAGCTGGTTTCCGAAAGACGCGACTACCAGCAAAGTTAAATTGCTTTGCTGGTAAGCATTACAGCTTGGAAGATGGCAAAAAGATTTGAAGTCCTTTCGTAGTAAGAAGCCGGAAGGCTATGCTGAAGTAATTTTCTGAAATCTATACTCAGCCAAATTTATTGACCATGTGTGGGATTAGCTATAAGCAGTTATATAAATTCTTGTATATGTGTGTCAAGGTTTGTAACTAATTTAGTATGAGTGTTGTTTTTTACAAAAAAGAGAGACAGCTATACTGAAGAAACGGCAATTTCGGAGTAACTAGTTTTCTCAAAGAATAAGGGATAGGCTACTTCCCGAAAAATCTACCAGTAGCGCCGTTAGCGTATGGCTTCTCTCCGCCCCACGAGCAAGGAGAAGTACCCGGTAAAGCCAAGCGATGCCAATCTAAGCGCTCAGGTGCGTTCTGATGGGTAGAAAGTATAATGCAGAGGCAGAGGGTGCAGTAAGAGAGCCAGACTTCTTTAGCAGCGCGATCGCGAACCGCGTCTCCTAACTCACGGGCGGGACCAATGCACAAGAGAGACATGAAGCAGAGTTAAGCGAACTGTATTAGATCGAGTCCGAGAAAATGCTTAAGAGTTTTTGTCGGCTTGTTCGGGTTCAGTGATGATGACACGCTAAAACAGAAGCTTTCCTTCGGTAATTCTCCGGAATCAAAATGGTGCAATGTTGGAGCTTAGATAAACACAGGCTCAGATTGATGGCTCAAACTGATGACTGATATTGATTCTATGTGGCGTCCTCCACCAACCGACTTAGCGCTATCGAGCAATGATGTCCATGTCTGGCGTGCTTCCCTCGACCAATCGGCATTTCACGTTCAGCATCTGCAACAAATCCTTTCTGAAGATGAGCAAATAAGAGCTGCACGTTTCCACTTTGAGCGGGACAGGAAGCGTTTCATCATTGGGCGAGGTCTGCTCAGGACAATTTTGGGTTGCTATTTAGAAATCAACCCACTCGAGGTGCAATTTTGCTATGGCTCCCGTGGCAAGCCAGCATTAGCTGGAACGCACGCAGAAAGTAACCTTCGGTTTAATTTATCTCACTCTCAAGATATCTGCCTGTATGCAGTAACACGCGATCGCCAGATCGGTGTCGATGTTGAATACATTCGTTCCGTTGCCGAAGTTGAAACGATCGCTAAACGCTTCTTTTCGGCGCGAGAAAATGCCGTTTTGCGTGCCTTGCCTGCACCTCAGAAGCAGCAAGCATTTTTAAACGCCTGGACTCGCAAAGAAGCTTATCTAAAAGCAATTGGAGAAGGGCTGGCTCGACCTCTGGATCAAATTGAGGTAACGCTGGCTCCAGGGGAACCAGCGATGCTGCTAAGCATTGAAGGCGATCGCATTGAAAGCGAGCGCTGGTCACTCCAAGAATTGAAACCGGAACTCGACTACGTAGCCGCTCTTGCTGTGGAAGGAACTGGCACTTGCACCCGCTGCTGGCAATGGGATGCTAGCAATGGTTAGATAAAAACGACTAAATGCTGAGGGTAGGGAGGCGGTGAGAATTTTCACCGCCTCCCCTTTGCTTCCTTTCTAATCGGGTGAAAGTCCCTTCGATTCTAGCCATTCCCGATTAAACAGCCGTGACTGATAACGAGCGCCGCTATCGCAGAGGATGGTCACAATCGTATGACCTGGCCCCATCTGCTTGGCGAGTTCTACGGCTGCTCCTACATTGATTCCTGTGGAGCCACCCAGAAACAGTCCTTCCTCTCTTAAAAGTCTGTAGACAACCCGTACCGCTTCGGTGTCATCAATTTGGATAGCATCGTCTATCGGTACACCTTCCATATTGGCGGTGACGCGGCTATTGCCAATCCCTTCTGTGATTGAGTTGCCCTCACTCTTCGTTTCACCCGTCTTGATATAACTGTAGAGGGCGCTGCCCATCGGGTCTGCTAAGACGGTTTTAACAGCAGGATTTTTTTCTTTCAGGTACATCGCTACACCCGCTAAGGTGCCGCCAGTCCCCGTGGCTGTAACCCAAGCATTAACTTTACCGTCCGTTTGTTCCCAGATTTCTTTTGCGGTAGTTTCGTAGTGCGCTTGTCGATTGGCTAAATTATCAAATTGATTCGCCCAAATCGTGTTTTCCATCTCAGACGCAATTTTGCCGGAGAGCCTGACATAGTTGTTGGGGTTGCTGTAAGGTACAGCTGGAACGGGACGAACTTCTGCGCCCAGCGTCCTCAAAGCATCCATCTTTTCCTGAGACTGGGTATCTGGGATGATAATCAGGCATTTGTAGCCCTTGGCGTTGCAAATATGAGCTAAACCGATGCCGGTGTTCCCGGCGGTTCCCTCAACGACTGTACCGCCAGGTTTGAGCAAACCTTTTTTTTCGGCGTCTTCAATGATATAAAGTGCTGCCCGGTCTTTCACAGAACCCCCTGGATTGAGAAATTCTGCTTTTCCCAGAATTTCACAACCTGTTTCATCGCTGAAGTTGTTTAAGCGGATGAGCGGTGTGTTGCCAACTGTCTCTACAAAACCCTTTTTGATATCCATTCTGAAATTACCTAAGTTCTTCCCTATAAAAATTTTGGCGTATCGCGGTAGTCCGACTCGACTTTTACCAAACTTTAGTCATATTGAGGGAAAATCCAGGCAAAACGCGATCGCCACTTACCGTGTCGGGATTGTCTAGACATTCCACTTCTTGACTGGGACGATAGATATAAACTTTGCGGTTTTTTCGGTCAATCAACCAGCCTAGCTGGAATCCTGCCTCGCTCATGTATTCGAGCATTTTTTCTTGCAAAGGCTTTAAGTTGTCCGAAGCTGACCTCAGTTCAATCACAAAATCAGGGCAAATAGGGGCAAACTTTTGCTGTTGTTCTGGGGATAAAGCATTCCATCGTTCCAGTTTTATCCATGAAGCATCAGGCGACCTTTCTGCACCTGTTGATAGAATAAATCCCGTGCTAGAAGAAAAAGTTATCCCTGTGCCGTCTTGTTCTGACCATAACCAGAGCTGCCCGAATATATTACCTTCTCGGTTTCCTGTCTCTGAACCAGTTGGGGGCATGATGACGATTTCTCCAGTTTTATTCCGTTCAATGCGTAAGTTGCGGTTAATTTGACAGAACTCAAAAAACTGTTCGTCTGTCATTGGCATTGATGGCGGAATTCGCACAACTAGGGGAGAAGAAAGCATTCTGGATTTCCTCGATTCAGTTAGAGTGGGCAACGCCTACTCCAAAATTTTACTGTTGGCTCACTCAAACCAATGAAAATAGCCTGACGGACGATTAGCTTTCGACCCATCAGGCTATGGTTAATTATCTAGTGAGCGATCGCTGTGCGCGATCGCTCACTTACCCACTCAAAACTATTTGTCCGGTTGGGGAGTCATCCGCAGGTAAGGCTTGATTTCCGTGTAACCTTTAGGAAATTTCTCTTTTAACACTTCCGGATCTTTTAACGAAGGAACGATTACACAATCGTCTCCCTCTTTCCAGTTAACTGGAGTGGCTACGCTATAGTGATCCGTCAGTTGCAGCGAATCGATTACCCGCAGCAATTCATCGAAGTTACGTCCGGTGCTGGGGGGGTAGGTGAAGGTGAGACGCAGTTTCTTCTGCGGATCGATGACGAAGACCGATCTAACCGTTACGGTGTTGGCGGCGTTGGGGTGGATCATGTCGTAAAGGTCAGAGACCTTCTTATCCGGATCTGCCAGAATTGGGTAGTTAAGACCAACACTCTGAGTTTCTTCGATATCACCGACCCAACCTTTGTGGGAGTCAACATCATCGACGCTAAGTGCGATCGCCTTCACGTTGCGCTTGTCAAATTCTGGCTTGAGACGAGCGACTTCGCCAAGTTCTGTGGTGCAAACGGGCGTAAAGTCTGCGGGGTGAGAAAATAGCACTACCCAGCTATCGCCAGCCCACTCATAAAAGTTGATTTGACCGTGTGTAGAATCCTGAGTGAAGTCGGGTACTTGGTCGCCTAATCTAAGAACCATATCGGATTTCCTGTGAACTACCTTGAGGAACGATCTTCTATATTGCCACAAAACCCCAGTTTCCCGGTCGGAGTTTAGCTCTTTATTAAGATTTGGGAAAATTAACCAACTTCCAATTGTTCCAGAGTTGAGGTGGAGTGGGTACCGAGAGGTAATAAGATGAGAGGATAGAAAACAAAAATTAAACTAATAGTTGAGGACATGGTACCCTCAATCATGCTGTGTCAGGAGGATTTAAGTTTATGAAACGATTGGTTCGTCTGCTGACAGTGTTGGCTATGTTGGTGAGCTGCTTAGGATGGATGGGGCTGCCCAAAAGCGCTATTGCAGCCGATTTGACGGGTGTAGCACTGCACTCTTCATCAGTGTTGGCAGCAGTCGAGGCACCCCTCCGGAATCGGGCGGATGATAAGCTAGCCACCGAGTTCGGGAAAAAGATTGACTTGAACAACACCAATGTGCGAGCGTTTCGGCAATATCCAGGGCTGTACCCCACTCTGGCTCGCAAAGTTGTCGATAATGCACCTTACAAGAAAGTAGAAGATGTCCTGCAAATTCCAGGCCTAAGTGACGGTCAAAAAGAACGGCTTCAAGCGAACCTGGATAATTTCACGGTGACGGAAATAGAATCAAGCTTCGTGGAAGGTGGCGATCGCTATAACAACGGTTACTACTAAAGTGCTGAGTGCTATAGCCCTTTGAGCATAGACGTAGCGATTTGCTAATCGTGCTGAGTCGTGACTATCAAGGAAAAGATTTCGCAAGCCGGGTGAGCTAAACTCACCTTACACTCGGAATCTAGACCATAACAAGAACATTCGCCCCTAACGACTCATTTTCACCACCCACTCCTCAATGGAGTGGGTTATTTATTATGAGTGGAAGTATTAAGGAACTTATCATTGAACTCTATAAGCTCAGAATCTTTACCCCAGCAGGAAATACCTATCCACTTTGATGTCTTAGTAGTAGGCGCTGGTGCAGCCGGACTTTATGCAGCGCTTTGCCTGCCAGACTCGTATCAAGTTGGTTTGATTACAAAGGATACTCTGCCCCTTTCTGCCAGCGACTGGGCGCAAGGCGGCATCGCAGCTGCAATTGACCCGACAGACTCATCTTTGCTGCACATTGAGGACACAATGCGGGCAGGGGCGGGTTTGTGTGACAAAGAAGCCGTACAGTTTCTTGTAGAGGAGGCTGCATCCTGCATTGATTCGCTAGTGGATATGGGCGTTGCCTTTGACCGCAAAGGAACCTATCTCGCTTTGACCTTAGAGGCGGCTCATTCTCGTCCCCGCGTGCTTCATGCTGCCGATACGACGGGTCGCGCAATGGTGAGTACCTTAACCGAACAAGTGCTGCGTCGTCAGAATATCCAGATTATCTCTCAAGCATTTGCCCTAAGTCTGTGGCTCAATCCTGAAACTGGTGAGTGCCAGGGAATTTGCCTGGTTTACCAAAATCAGATTAGCTGGATAAGGGCGGGTGCGGTGGTGCTGGCGACAGGCGGCGGAGGTCAAGTATTTGCTCAAACGACAAATCCATCGGTCAGTACGGGAGATGGGGTAGCGATCGCGTGGCGTGCTGGGGCTATCCTGCGAGACTTAGAATTTGTCCAATTTCACCCTACAGCCCTCACCAAGCCGGGTGCGCCTCGTTTTTTGATTAGCGAAGCAGTCCGGGGGGAAGGCGCTCATCTGGTCGATTCCCAAGGACGACGATTTGCCTTTGATTACCATCCAGCGGGTGAACTCGCACCGAGAGATGTTGTCAGTCGAGCGATTTTTAGCCACTTGCAGCAAATCGCAGCCGACCCTGCCACAGGTCACGTTTTCTTAGATTTGCGCCCAATTCCCGAAGAAAAGATTCGCCACCGTTTCCCTAACATTATCCAGGTGTGTCAGCGGTGGGGAATTGATGTCTTTCACGAGCCAATTCCGGTTGCGCCAGCGGCTCATTACTGGATGGGAGGCGTCGCCAGCGATTTAATGAATCGCACCTCGATTCCCGGTTTATATGCGATTGGGGAAACAGCTAGTACTGGCGTTCACGGTGCCAATCGTCTCGCCAGTAATTCGCTACTGGAATGTTTGGTGTTTGGTGCCCAACTGGCTCATTTAGAAAGCAGTCAGAAGCAAGAAGGAAAGGCTCGAAAGGATCAAACAGCAACGATACAGGATGAAACAACACAAGAAAAACCAGACAGTGGAAGAAGGGGAGAAAATTCCCCTTTGACTCCTTCTCATCCCTCATCCTTCACCTGCGATTCGACCGAACGGGACAAAATTGAAGCTTTACGGCAAGAGTTACCGCGCTTAGTGTGGCAAAGTGCTGGAATTTGTCGCTCGCAAGAGGTTTTAGAGAATGCGATCGCTCAAATCGAAGTTTGGCAACAAGAATTTGCTGCTCTGTCTCTAAGTGAGTACCTGATGAATTTAATCCCCGGCCAGCGTGCTAGTTTCGACTTACCCGATGCCGACCAACAACTGCGAACTTGGGGAGAAACTCACAACTTACTAGATGTAGCGTATCTAATTCTCAAAAGTGCTGCTTTTCGCACAGAGAGTCGAGGCGGACACTACCGAACTGACTTCTCTCAAACCTCGCCAAGCTGGCAAGTTCACACCTTAGTTCAACATCAGCATTGGTGGAAATCTCCCCCTCTGCAAAACTAAACAGTTCTAAGAAAGAACAAACTTCTTTATCCTTGCCTTTTAACGTTTACTTGACCTTTACCTTTGCCTGGTTCAGCGCGTTCCTGCACCAGTACCATCGCCAGCAGGAGGGCCGTTATCTTTCGGTTGAAATGCTTTCCCTTCCCCGCCAGATTTTAGTAAATTCTGGGTCTCAGCAGCACTCCAGAAGCTGTTTGACGGGCTGTTGTTGGGAAGAGTGGGGTCGATTCTGGCAGACACCATCTGGGGGCTGAATAGTTGCAACCCAATCAGTAAAGTTGCTGTTCCTGTGAATCGAAAGTAATTACTCATAACACCCGTTACAGTTCCTAGACTTTTGGGAGTGCCACTTTTGGGAGTGCCAGTAATATCAGTATATCCACTGAAAACCTCAGTAGCCAGTACCTTTATCAAATCTTTTTCTTTACGTTCTCTTTATAAAAACTTGAGCTTCTACAAAGAATTTGTAAAGTTAGAATCCGTAGTAAGGTACGCTAAACAAAGCTGTGGAAGTTGTTCGAGTAATTTTCTGACAATAGCAGGCGTTTCTGTGTAGTGGTCAACTAAACGTTTATTTGTAAGTTTAGTATTCAGTATTTTCAACGATAGATCTGGCAATGAATCCGGAAAATTTTCATAAGCTTAATATTTCGTATTTTTATTTTCTCGAAAAAGTTATTATCAAATCAAAAATGATTTAGGCTCTTCCTTTGGTATTAATTGCTAAAAGTTTGATTGAAGCTTTCAAGACAGGTGTTCTACCTTTCACTTTTGGAGACTATATATTAGATATCCCCAGTCTTGTTTTAAAGGGGGACAATAGATGTCTCCATTGCAGACATGAAGTAAAATCGTCAGGACTTACGCATCTGTCACAAGCAATGGCGCGGCTATGCGTGCCGAGCGCCAAACAACTAGAGGACAAACATGGTTCTATCCTCAGCTCATGACGTATCCCAAAAAAGTAGGCGGATTCACACCAAACTCTATTAAGTGAATTATCAAGGCGAAAAGCACAAGGCAGCACTGGTAAAGACTGTGTTTAAGAAAGGGCAGTTTCAGCGCTGGGTGTAGAGGTTCCAGCGATCGCGCCTTTTCACGCTTAGGTTGGCAGGGCAAACTGGGATATACCTACCAAAGCAAATAAACTCTTGAGAGTCGATGAGTTTATCCGAAGAACCTGTAAACGATAGCTGCTGTTCAAAATGGCAGCAGTTCATCAGATGTTTCAGTTAGAGGTTCAGTATCAGCGTTACCAAATCCAGCTCTAACAACCTAGATCGAGACTGGATTGGAGTTCGCTGTACAGGAAAGCGCAGCATAAATTATTGTCTTTTTACCTAAATTTGCTCTGATTTGGCACAGAAACCCGTCTAGTAATCGTTAAGACAAACATCAACACCAAAAGCTGGACTTGCCAAGGCAAAAAGAGCAAACATAGAATCAAACTGACAGATGCTGCTGATGCAGCAAGCATGGCAACTTCATCGTGAGAATTCTCAAAGATGACGAAGGCTGATGCTATCGAGATTGCTAAAGGGATTAAAAAAAGCAAGGACATATCCAAAACCTCTTGAAATCGAATATGCAGGCTACCTGTTGTCAAGTTGCCCTGTTTAGGGTCATTCCATCAAGCTATTACCATGTTTCCCTCCTCACCTCCTTTACACATCACCCTAATGGGTAAACTTTTCTTAGGAAAAATACAGGGGATCGTCTGAGGGATTAGTATAGATCGAATTTAAATTTTACGCCCTAAGTCGCCGTCAATTTATAAAAACAAATTTAAATAAGAACGATAACGGCTATCAAATATAGCATTGTTGCGACCAAAACTACTGATACTATTTTGGGCGAATTTCGTTTAAGTAGCAGCTACGCTGGAGAAATTCAACTAACTATAGCAATCCTATTTGAGTTGTGGAATGCCAGCCCTTCAGCTTCTCAACTTCTCTAAGAAGCCGGGGAGCAAGGCTTCATGAATCCTTGAGGACTGCTATAGGTAGCAGGGATAGGAAGGAGGGGAGTTTTTTCAGTCAATCAGGCGAGAAAGCTCAATCTGCACGCACTGCTTGAGAGATAAGCGATTTGGGTAGACAAAGTACAGATCAAGTAAATACAAAGCTAACAGAAGCGATCGCTTAGTGTGTCTCTCAGTCTCTCTTGACGTCTAGGCTGTACGTAGGTTTCAAGGTATTGCTTTATCTGGATTGACTGCAAGCATCCTTCAACCCCTTTGATAAGGACTCTCGGCTAATCGCTCCCCCAAAATGTAAAGTTTTGTAACAACTTTTTTAACGGTGAGGGGTGTGACCCCTCAGTGGGGTATATTGAATTTAGTAGATGCACCCTGATGATCGACGCCCTCAAGTTTTTGTTGGGCGTTTTTTGTTTTTGGGGGAGTAGCGATCGCGCAGGCTATGGGCGGCTACTCGGTTCTTTGAAGCTGGTAGAAGCAGCTTCTGGTTAGTAATGTCATTTTGTTGTGCAAATCGTCTGCAACAGTTCCTTAACCCCTGCAACGGGCGCGCCGCTACGCTACCTACCAAGGTGGGTAAAGAGGAAGCCCTGATGTAGCCGCTAATAAAGTGAAGGGGGATAACGCGCGACAGCCAGAACGTTTGGCTCTTTGAGAAGCGATTGAGAAGTTTTATAACAATCTTTTATTAGGGGTGGGGGGTGTGACCCCTCAGTGAGGTATATTGAATTTAGTAGATGCACCCTGATGATCGACGCCCTCAAGTTTTTGTTGGGCGTTTTTTGTTTGACTTAATACTCGTAACCGCAAGTTAATTTCCCTCCCCGCTTGCGGGGAGGGGTTCCAGGAAGTTCAGCCCCAGAGTCTTCTCAAACGGCGAAAAGCAATAAGATACAGCTTGTAAAAATTTCTTTTGACTCTGTAAGCGCAAGGCAATGTGCGCTTACAGAGCTAGCTAGGAGAATAGGCGTTACCCACGCTCGCGATAATTAGCGGCGTCTGCCACCAGAACCAAACGATCCCCGACTACGACTGGGACGCGATCGCGATCCGCTGCCAAAACTGGGACTTCTATTCGCGCGGCTGGGAGTCGATCCGTTAGAGCGACGCAGCGTACTGGAACCATAACCCGATCCAGTAGAACGGTTTCCGCTTTGCGGGACTCGACGAATGCTGGTCGGTTGACTGGATGAAGGCGATCTTAAGCGCCCAGTTGTCCGCAAGGTTTGACGATTTCTAACAGCAGGTGGCGGTGCTTGGTAGCGGGTTTGGTATTGCTGAACCGCTTGACTATAAGTGTTGCCGTATCCGCCGTAACCTCTCATAATTCCGCCCGGTTGATACACTGGCGGCATATAGTAACGCGGCGTAAACAACAAACTGCCTACGGCTTGACCTGCCAATGCTCCTGCAAAAGGTGCCCAGAAGCTTGACTGCTGACGCACGACCACGGTCTGGGGTTGACCTGTTTGAGGGTCGGGTCGCGTTTCAGTGACGTTGTGAACGTATTCAATTTTGAAGTCTTCTGGAATGTGCAGAGATGCCTGACCGTTAGCTGCTTTCACATAACCCTTCTGACCAGACTTAATTTCTTCGTCTGTCAGACGTGCCATTTGCAAATCTGTAGAGCGATAAACGGCGGGCGTGCCCGGAGGGGTATTGAGCAACATGAGGGTGTATTCCCCATCGGCATCATTGTAGGTTGCCTGCTGGACTGGATATTGTCCATCAGGCAAACGACTTTGAGTGGTCGTTGTCTTAAAGTCCCGATTCTGAGATGGGGCTTGGGTTGTGGTTGAGGGACTACCACAAGCTACCGTTGTGAAGCACAACGTCAGGGACATGAAAAGAATGGTCAATCTACGTAACATAAACGGATGAATAATTTTGATGAGGAAGCTATTAGCCATTAAAGGGGAATCTAAAGAGGAATCAGTTCTGGAAAATTCAGCAACAATTGATCGTTTGTGAGTTCATCACCCAACTGCGCTGGAGAAAAGTGAACTTGTATTGCTCGCAGCCTTTCCTGATAGTGCAGATTAACCAAGGCTTTTAGACCTTCTTTAAGCGCACTAAGATTGGCGAGATCGCCTTCGAGTACGGGAAGTTCCCCCTCATAAGCCACCGTAATCATCACAATCAAGTTGCGAGTGACTGGCAATGACAAGGGTTCATTTCCGTGAGAAGGTTGGCTGAAGTCTGGTTCGCTCAAATAGCGCTCAGCAGAGTCTGTGAACAATTCATTCACATAGTCTCCAGCTTCACCTTCATTCCAGAAAACGTCGCCTTCATTCGCTGCGGATTGCCAGTAAGTATCGTACTGTAAGAGGTTCTGACAAATTTCAACCAGTCCTTCGCCCAAAATTTGCAGATCCCCGTCAGCTTCGACGGCTTCTCTAGCAGCACGATTTAGAACTCCCAACAGAGGCGCAACCTCTGCACCTGCTAGATGGACAAACAAACGACAGACTACGAAGCGGCTTTTGCCACTGATTTGATTGAAGCGATCGCGCCAAGAAGTCATGACTTATCTTGCTACCAAATGCCAATCTTAGTCAATTGAGCTACTTTTTTACTTTACTCGGTGGGTGCGATCGCAGCCGTCTACCCTCAGAATGGTTTGACTGCTCTAGCTGGGCTGGAGACTTCCTGACCTTACAGGGTTGTATAAAGGCAATGTCACAGTGCAAGTGGTTCCCATCCCGACTTCACTCTTTACTGTAATTGTACCGCCGTGTAAGTCCACACACTTCTTAGTCACGGTTAGTCCTAATCCCGAACCAGCGACATTTCCAACATTTTCCCCTCGATAGAACGGCTCAAATAGATGAAGTTGGTCTGCTGGCGGAATACCAATGCCTTTATCCCTAATTTGCAGAGTTGCCTCTTGGCGATCGCAAACGAGGGAAAAATGAATATGACTGCCTTGGGGGGAGTATCTAATCGCATTGGAAAGTAAATTGGTAACAATCGAGCGTAGAAGTTTTTCATCGATTGCTGAGTTTGGGCTATCTCCTTGGCTGACAAATATTATTGAATTCTTACTACCTGCAATTAACCGCATTTCTTCAGTTAAGTAGTAGCAAAGCTTTTTGATATCAATAGACGCAGGATTAAATTCTAGTTTTCCAGCTTCTGCTCTATTGATTATTAGAATATCTTCTAATAGCTGAACCATGTGTTTGGCACTGGCTTGAATTCGAGAAATATTTTTCAATAATTTCTCTTTTGACCATCGCTCGAAGGAATGTTCTAAGGATTGCGAAGAGAGTAAAATCGTGCTGATTGGAGTGCGAAATTCATGGGAAACCATTGAAAAAAAGCGCATCTGAAGCTGACTGAGTTCTTTTTCTCTTTCTAGCGCCAGATGAATTTCTTCCGCTTTTTTAACATCGGTGATGTCTACTCCTGTACCTAGGATTTGTTCGGGTCTACCGTCAGCAGTTCTTGTAAAGACAACCTCACTGATATGAAACCAACGCCATTCACCCGTGGCGTTTTTCATCCGGTATTCTTTTTCGATTACTTGATCTTCTGTAGTAGTGGCAAACTCTTTGCTAAATTCCTCGATCTTAGCGAAATCTTCTGGGTGTAAAAAATCTGATAAAATCCGCGATCCGATTGCTTGAATTTCTGCCTGGGTGCATTGAAAAAAGTCTTCCGTTCGACGATTGGCATAAACATTACAATCTTGGATTATGTCATAAATGTAGAGCCAATTAGGAGTTGTATCGGCAATTTTCTGAATGAAACGTTGGCTTTCCTTCAGCGCTTCCTCGTTAGCTTTGCGCTCGGTAATGTCGATGCAGGTGCCAATGTAACCCGCAAAATCTCCTTCTGGGGTAAACCGGGGAACTCCTTTATCTACAATCCAACCGTATTCGCCATCAGCCTTTCTCAATCGATATTCTATACAAAAGGACATTCGGGAATTGAAAGCGGATAAGTAGCTATCTAAACAATGCTGAATATCTTCAGAATGCACGCCTTCCAACCAACTATTCCCAATTTCTTGTTCTAGAGTCCGTCCGGTAAAGTTTAGCCAAGTCTGGTTGAAAAACGTACAAAGTGCGTCTGGATCGGACATCCAGATCATAACGGGGGCGCTATCAGCCATCATGCGGAAGCGAGCCTCGCTTTCCCGTAGCGCTGCCTCCGCTTGCTTACGCACGGTGATGTCGCGTAACACTGATAGATTTCGCCCAGGAAGAAAATTAGCTCTAGCCGCATACTCAACTTCTCGCACGGTTCCATCTGGATGAAGGAGGCGCAATTCTCCGGTTGCCAGCCCTTGTTTTTGGAAGCTGTGCCACGCCTGTTCAAAATCGAAACTAGGCTCCAGAAAGTCTGCAATCCGCTTTCCCAAAAGTTCTGAAAGTTGCAGCCCCAGTAGTTGGCAGGCGGCTGGATTCGCCTCCACATAAGCGCCCTCGTCATCTGTAATTAATATCACTTCGAGTGCGCCCTCGAAGATTGCTCGCAGTTGTTCTTCCCTAGTACGGACGTCGGTAATATCCATCGCTGAGCCGGTAATGCCAATAACTTCCCCGGTTGGATTCCGCAACGGCTCTACGGTTAAATCGTAGTGGCGAACTTTCCCATTGAGTGCAATACACGTCTGTTTGCGCGTTCCAATTCCGCTTTCCAGCACTGGGCGCTTAATCGCTACCAGCTGTTGGGCATCTTCAGGCGAAAAGACTTCGGTTTCTAATTTTCCTAGTAAAACTTCGTCAACAACCCTTGAGGTGGGATGATGTACCCAGGTGTAGCGTAAATCGGTGTCTTGATTAAAGACAACGATGGGTGAATTTTTGAGCGCAATCCGAAAGCGTTCCTCACTAATTCTCAGTGCTTCTTCAGCAGCTTTGCGATCGCTAATATCGGTGGAAATGCCACCAATTGCGTAGGGAATCCCTTCAGTGTTATGAATGAGAAACTTGAGCGATAAGTAAGTGCGGATACCGTCGGGGCAAGGAATGAGTTCTTCAAACTCAAAGGAACTTCCAGATTCAAGCACTCTCTTGTCGTTTGATACCAATCTATCTGCGATTTCCTTGGGAAATATATCGTAATCGTTTTTGCCGAGAACTTGCTTTCTAGTGAGGTGCAATAAATTTTCAAACTGGCGATTGACTAGAATGTGTCGGCAAGAAGTGTCTTTAAGGTAGATAATTGCTTGGGAGTTATCTAGAATTGCCTGGAGCCGTTGTTCGCTCTCTCGGAGAGCGAATTCTGCTTGTTGGCGTAGCGTAGCGTGCCGCAGGCGATCGCTGATATCGCGAGCAAAAAAACTAGCGTACTCCTTGCCCTTAAACTGCAAGTAATTGCCTGTCACCTCAATCGGGAATATCCTGCCATCTTTGCTACGATGATGCGACTCCAGGGAGAGAGAGCCGCGTTGCTTGATCGCTTGCCAAATATCTGGACAGACTGCTGGGGGAATGTCCGGATTTACGTCAGATAGGCTCATCGAGAGTAATTCTTCTCGTGAATAACCGATGGAATGACAAAGGGCATCGTTTACATAGACAAACTGCCCTTCCGGATTTATCCAAGCGATCGCATATACCGCCCGATCGACACAAAATTGGGTTAGATGTAACGCTTCTTCGGCTCGCTTGCGCTCGATAATTTCAGCCAGCAGCAATTCATTCGTACTAACGATTTCTGCGGTTCGTTCCCGAACTCTGATTTCTAGTTCCTCATTAACCTTTCTGAGTGCTTCCTCTGCGCGTTGACGCTTTGCATTTTCGCTATACAGAAGCAAGTAAACCCAGCATAAAAGCAAAAAAACCGAGCCTGTGCCAAGATAATGCATCAGGATTGTATTTTGAGCGCTGGTTGATACTGCTAGCGATCGCTGCTGTAAAAATGCTCGCTCATCATTCTGCATCTGCTGAATCAACTGGCGAATCTCACCCTGACGCTTTTGCTCCTCTTCAATCAGGGCAATCTGACCCGCCGCATCTTCATCATTGTTTTGCCGCAAGGAAACTAACTTTTCGACTACAGGGAGTTCTTTTGTCACTAAAGACTCAAGCACATTCAACTTTGTCTGTTGCAGGGAGTTATCGCCCGTCAACTTTCGGAGCTTTTGAATTTTCGAGCCAATTTCCGGACTAGCCGCGGGAGCGGTGTTTAGCCAAGTTTCGTCGCCCCTTAGGATATCGTTGCGTTCCTTTGCTTGAATATCTTTTAGCGTAGAAAGCATCTCATCAAGGTTCTGCACAACTTCTTCAGTGTGCTGTATCCATTCATGGCATTCGATCGGTTGAGTCATGCTCCAATACGAAGCTGTACTTGTTGCACCGAGTAGCAACAATGCCAACCCTAAACCGCTGATAATCATTGTTTTTTTAATAGGCCACTTCATCGCATTGTTTTCTTGCTAAGGTTACTGTTTATCCTGCGTTAATCGTCCGAATGATAGATGATATTCTATGAATAGGGCAGTTTAGCCAATTAGAGACTTTATCAATCATCTTTATTTCCCGTTTTTTATCAACTAAAAGCAATTTATGCAATGAGAATCCTTCTAATAGAAGATGATTTGCGTCTTGCAGAAGCTTTAGTAGAAGCTCTTACCGATCAAACTTATGTGGTTGATGTGGTGACAGATGGGGAAGCTGCTTGGGATCAAGTCCAAACCGTTACGTATGACTTAATTTTGCTAGATGTAATGCTGCCTAAGCTAGATGGCATAAGCCTTTGCCGTCGATTGCGCTCTCATGACTACAACCAGCCAATCCTCATGATCACTGCCCGCGACACTAGCGCAGATAAAGTCACCGGCTTAGATGCTGGAGCGGATGATTATATTGTTAAACCGATCGATCTGCCAGAGTTATTAGCCCGGATACGCGCTTTGTTGCGTCGAGGGAGTTCCTCAGCGTCTCCAGTGCTAGAGTGGGGCAGCTTGAGCTTTAACCCTAGTACCTATGAAGTTAGCTATGCTGAGCAATCTTTGCACTTAACCCGCAAGGAATATTCTTTATTGGAGCTATTCCTCCGCAATGGTCGGCGGGTACTCAGCCGCAGTAGCATCATTGAACACGTATGGTCTCTTGAGGAACCGCCAGAGGAGGAGACTGTTAAAGCCCATATTAAAAGCCTACGGCAGAAACTCAGAGCAGTAGGCGCACCGCCCGATTTGATTGAGACAATTCACGGTATTGGGTATCGCCTTAAACAGCTATCTTAATTTGATGCTTTGTAAACAGCAGCAAAATATTATTTGCAAAAGTTTACTGTTTTTTTCATTTCTTCTCGATTTCTTCCCGATTTCTCCTCTATTTTTTTACATTTGAGACGTAATCTTAGATTCAAAACAGGCTAGAGTCTGTTTCCCAATCTGACGACCTCCTTTTAATGCAGGCTGGGTTAGTCGGCATACGCTAGAAGCGATTAATCCAGTATGCTCTCTTTGCGCTAGTAGATAGAACTGATATTAATCCAATAGAAGCTGAGTTTCCTGTTAATATTCATGCCTTGAGTTTACAAAGCAGCCGATGTTAACAAAAACCTCTAAGCAAGATACCCGTAAACTTTATGGCTGGGGGAAATTATTACCTATTAGTCAGCCTATAAGTACTATTTTTGTCTCTTCATTTGCAAAGAAAGTAATTAAATTTCATCTGTGTTTTTACGTGAAAACTTCATAAATGAAATAAGAGAAAATCTCCAGTTTTAAAATTTGCTTCGGGCAAGACGTTGATGTTTTTAAAAGTAAAAATAATAGATATAAATCAGAAAATCAACCAGACAAAATCAGAATGTTATTCGATAAAAAGTGAGGTTAAAATGGCTAATCGAACCATCAATTTAACAATGTTATGGGTTGCCGATGAAATTGCTCAAATCTTAGACAATGAACAAGAGTATTGTGAATACGGAGCTTTTTTAAATTCTAGATTATATAAAGAATTAATGACTTATACCCTGAGTCGAGTTCCTAACGTATACGCTGCGATCGAGGATGGCCAAAAAATTTCAGAGAAATGTAATCGCCGTTACTGCTCTGGAGAAAGAAAGCTGCACATAGAAACAGTAATTCGCCAAGGAATTTTTGAGATTCTTCAAAGGAAGAGAGATTGGATTAAACATCAACTTCCTAGCTCGTCTGAGCAGAGTTTTTCCCCATCTACTTGGTTTACCTAATTTGCAAAGGTTTAAAATGAAGAAAGCAAAAAATTGAAAATGCGATCGCATCCTACCTAAATCAGCGGGGAGTAAGGCGCGATCGCATCCTTATTTCTTCCTACCCTTAGCTCACGGAGCGCTCACCACACCAATGGTTTGGGGAATAGTTCTTGTAGATTTAATATAATTTTCACCCTGAGCAAGCAACTGGGAAGATCCGCCACCATCGAGCATGACTACTTTATCTGCACCAAACTTTCTTAGCGTCTGTGCTGCATGGAACTGAGTTGAATCAGTCGAATTAAAAATTAAAACGGTTTCATGAATCCCGTTAGAGTCTTTATCTAGAAGTCCCATAAAAGTTCTACCCAGATTTTTATTCATAAATTTATTCGCTTTTTCACTCAAGCCAACAATAATATTAGGTGCTGAAGAAGAGTAAAGAGAATTTTTACCGTAAAAAATGCTAATTTCTGCGCGATTATTCCAAACCGCAAGCATCAGCTTTTGGCTAGCAAATTCACTTTCGCCTGCATAGCCGTCACTCATAATGATTCCATTGGCTTTAACTGGAAAAGCTAAGTTAGTGATGGTGGCGGATTTAGTGTCATTTCTGAAAAACTGACCATTCGTTATCGAAAAAGCTTTTTTATTAAAAGAATAGAAATTTTTCCAGGCTTGTGTCAGCGTTTGGCGTCTCAACTTAGGATCGTTTCCTCCATAAGCGCCTTGTTTCTTACCGGGATTGGTAATCTCGCCATAAAGGAATTTGACAGACGCGCCTTGGCTCAAATCAACAACTTGCACATAATCAGATTTCTGGTGATAAAGCGTAACTCCTGGCGCACTTCTAATAGCTTTAAAACCAAGAGGAAAGAATTTTTGATTGCGATCGCTTTTAACAAATGGTGTTTGTGAGGAGATACCGTTTTTAGCATCCAACCCTAGAGAATGTTCCCGGTGAATAGAATTCGCGGCTACATAAGCAACAGGTAAAACGGCAAAACCCCTCTGTGCGGTTTTTAAATACCTTAAGTCTGCGAAGGCGGAGTTCGTTGGTACTGTTGAGGTTGCTATTCGCTCGAACTTGGCTCGATCGTTCTCAGATTTAAACGCAGGAAGTTTGGGAGCGCTCAAGTGGATGCTTTGAGCGATCGCGCTAAAAATCAAATATGCAAACATGAACAATCTCTTCTCGAATTAATCTGGCTGACGATACCTGATTCGCTAGCGAAAGCTACATAGCGTTCGCGGCTGTCCTCCGAGCCGCTAATTCAGCCCCAAGTTGAATCGCTGCTTTCATACTGGTAGCATCGGCAATTCCCTGACTAGCGATATCAAAAGCAGTCCCGTGATCGGGGGAGGTGCGGATGAAGGGAAGACCGATAGAAGTATTCACCGCTCGGTCAAATGCCATCAGTTTAACGGGGATTAAACCTTGGTCATGATAGAGCGCCAAGTAAGCATCGTGAGCCGATGAGATGCCATTTGAACCGAACCAGGCTTGACCGGGCTTTACCCACATCGTATCTGGGGGAATTGGGCCATCCAGTTGCAGATCGGGTCGCCGTTGTTGCTCTAGCCAAGGGATTAACCAATCGATTTCTTCTCGTCCTAGTTGACCTTGTTCGCCGCTGTGGGGATTTAATCCAGCGATCGCTATCTTCGCCTTTTCTATCCCAAAATCTGCTTTTAAGCATTCCACCAGCAAATCAAGCTTACTCGTCAGCAGTTGCGGTGTCAGCACCTCAGCGACTTGACGGAGGGGAATATGAGTAGTCGCAAGTAAAGTGCGGAGTGTCCAGCCAGTATGCGGCGATCGCGCCACAAATAACATCCCAAATCGCTGGACGCCAGAACGCTTGGCTAACAATTCTGTTTGACCCGGATAATCATATCCTGCGGCTTTCCAAGCAGATTTAGCAATCGGGCCAGTCACAATGCCTTGGAACTCACCCGAAAGCGTGTGCGCGATCGCTGTTTCCATATAAGCAAAACTTGCCGCGCCACTCGCAGCATTCCCAGTCCCAATCTTGATTTGCCGCTCTATTTCCCCATCCAGTGGGACATCAAGAATTGATAACTGTGCCGGGTCTGCTAGCGGTGCTGACACCAACTCAGATGCCTCCTTACCCGCTTCTAAAGTCTGTGTAGACAGGCTTTGCTCCTGTAGCTGGGAGGGACGCGGCACCCTGCCCTTACGTTGTCGGGTCAATCGACGATAAGTTTCTTGCAACAGTCCCCGACTGCCAACGACAGTAATCTCGCAATTTTCGGTAATCGGATCTGCCAACGCCTTCAGCACCACCTCTGGCCCAATCCCCGCCGGATCTCCCAGTGTTACCGCTAACCGAGGACGTTCTTGCCGTTGCGTGAGATTGGTAGGTGTTTGTGTAAAGAAAGTTTTCACAGCTTTCAGTTTAAAATACTCTAAACTTTTTAATTGATTCCCAAGGAGCCTACAACCGATGAGCGGTGAGATTTTTAATGCAGCTATATTGTCCTCTACCCTGATTTTAGTGGGTCTGGGTCTAGGCTTTTTGTTACTCAAAATCCAAGGCGGCGAAAACGAGTCCCTCTAAGGGCAACCCCTGAAAGCAAGGGCAAGCGACGCCGGTGCGTGTTCTATCAACGCGCCTAGTAGCTTGTCCGTTGCCATAAAAATGAATCGTTGATTTGTTCCTCGCCCGTTGCTTTGTCATCTGGCGAGAGTTTACTATTGGGCATTTTTATAGGATTAGCGAATGGCAATTGAGGTGCGCGATCGCTCTGATTACTAGTTTTGTAAACTTTCTTTGCGTTAATTCTGAGATTTCTGATAACATCTTATAGAAAGTTTAAGATTCCTTACTAATTACTAGATGACTTTATTAATTGTCGGTGCCACCGGCACCCTGGGCAGACAGGTGGCTCGTCGGGCAATAGAAGAGGGCTATCAAGTTCGCTGTCTGGTACGAAGTGCGAAGAAGGCGGCATTTTTAAAAGAATGGGGCGCTGAGTTAGTCGGCGGCGATCTCACCAATCCTGAAAGCCTGAAAGCAGCCTTTGAAGGTGTCACAGCCGTGATTGATGCGGCAACTTCACGACCGACAGACGCCACTAGTATCAAACAGGTAGACTGGGATGGCAAAGTAGCGCTGATTCAAGCCGCCAGCGCTGCCAAAGTAGATCGTTTTATCTTCTTTTCCATCTTGGATGCTGAAAAGTATCCCAATGTCCCGTTGATGGAAATCAAGCGGTGTACGGAGCTTTTCTTAGCAGAATCCGGGTTAAATTACACCATTTTGCGACCTTGCGGCTTTATGCAAGGGCTGATTGGTCAGTATGCAGTGCCGATCTTAGATGGACAAGCTGTATGGGTGACAGGGGACACCTCTCCGGTGGCTTACATGGACACTCAGGATATTGCTAAGTTTGCAATCAAAGCCCTTAAGGTTCCGGAAACTGAAAAGAAAACCTTCCCGATTGTTGGTTCTCGCGCTTGGGGTGTTTATGAAATCATCCGCCTGTGCGAACGTCTTTCTGGGCGAGAATCCAAGGTGACGCGGATGCCTTTGGGCTTACTGCGGACAGTGCGACGGATCGCTCGCTTTTTTGAATGGGGCTGGAACCTAGCAGATCGGTTGGCTTTTGCCGAAGTGGTAGCGACCGGCAAACCCCTGAATGCGTCGATGGATGAGGTTTATCAAGTCTTCGGGATAGACCAAGGTCAAATCACGACTTTGGAGGCATACCTGCAAGACTACTTCAGTCGCATCTTGAAAAAACTCAAGGAAATTGATTACGAAAAATCAAAAAATAAAAAGCAGAGTAAAAAGAAAATGCCCTATACCTCTTGAACTGATTACAGCCTCAAAGCAAAGTGAGTTGTTAGTTGTTGGTTTTTAATAGGTTACATACCTAAAAACCAATCCTCGATCGCTAACAATTAAGAATGAACTACTACCGGACTCGAAGCGTGCCCAAAGCAGGGATTATATACAATGACACCAAACCTGTAGCTTGTCGCGCTGCAACAGAGTTAAAAGACAAGCTGACAGCCGCTGGTTGGGAAGTTTGCATGACAACAGGTTCCGGTGGGATTTTGGGATATTCTCGCCCCGATCGTCCGGTATGTCATACCCCAATCGATTCCCTGGCTCCCCCCGGCTTTGATGAAGAGATGAAATTTGCCGTGGTGTTAGGGGGAGATGGCACGGTTCTGGCGGCATTTCGCCAAGTGGCACCTTGCGGGATTCCCTTGCTGGCGGTGAATACTGGGCACATGGGTTTTCTCACTGAAGCTTATGTGAACCAGATCCCGCAAGCGCTGGAAATGCTCATGGCTGGGGAGTATGAAGTCGAAGAGCGGGCGATGCTCGCGGTGCAACTATTTCGCGATAATGTCCGGCTGTGGGAAGCGCTGTGCCTGAATGAAATGGTGATTCATCGGGAACCGCTCACTAGTATGTGCCATTTCGAGGTGCTGATTGGGCGTCACGCGCTGATGGATATTGCCGCAGACGGGGTGATTATCTCGACCCCGACTGGCTCGACGGCTTACTCGTTGAGTGCTGGGGGGCCGGTGGTGACGCCTGGGGTGCCGACATTACAGTTAGTACCGATTTGTCCTCATTCACTGGCGTCTAGGGCATTGGTGTTTGCAGATAGCGAACCCGTGACAATTTTCCCCGCAAATCCTAACCGACTGGTGATGGTGGTAGATGGCAATGCTGGGTGCTATGTATTGCCAGAAGATCGGGTGTATCTGGAGCGATCGCCTTTTTCAGCTCGATTCATCCGCTTGCAATCCCCTGAGTTTTTCCGAATTTTACGAGAAAAACTCGGTTGGGGTCTGCCTCACATTGCTAAACCGACATCGGTTGAATTGCCTTAAAAAAAGCCAGGAGTCATGAGTTATTCGTAATTTCCCAACGAATGACCCATGACCCATCAGCCGGATGAATTACAAAAGTTAACATAAACCAAGCCGTTAATCTCCAGCTTTGGGTATCCCCCCTCTGATAGACTTCTAACTGGAATCGCCAGATGAAACGACGCTAAATCAAGCAGTTGAGAGGATAATTTTTGTGGAAAACACGCTGGGATTAGAAATTATAGAGGTAGTTGAGCAAGCTGCGATCGCATCCTCCCGGTGGATGGGAAAAGGCGAAAAAAACATCGCTGACCAAGTCGCGGTGGAAGCCATGCGGGAGCGGATGAACAAAATTTATATGCGGGGTCGGATCGTCATCGGTGAAGGCGAACGGGATGATGCCCCCATGTTGTATATCGGAGAAGAAGTTGGTATCTGTACCCGCGAAGATGCCAAAACTTATTGCAACCCAGATGAATTAATTGAGATTGACATTGCCGTTGACCCCTGCGAAGGCACCAACCTCGTTGCCTACGGTCAAAATGGTTCAATGGCAGTTCTGGCAATTGCTGAAAAAGGCGGTTTGTTTGCCGCTCCTGACTTTTACATGAAAAAGCTGGCAGCGCCCCCAGTGGCACGCGGTCATGTTGATATTAACAAGTCCGCCACCCAAAACCTGAAGATTCTCGCAGAGTGCCTGGGTCGCTCGATTGAGGAACTGGTGGTCGTAGTGATGGATCGCCCTCGTCACAAAGAACTGATTCAAGAAATCCGGCAAGCGGGAGCCAGAGTGCGACTGATCAGCGATGGTGACGTTTCTGCTGCCATCTCCTGCGCCTTTGCCGGTACCAATATTCACGCTTTGATGGGAATTGGTGCTGCACCCGAAGGCGTCATCTCAGCAGCCGCTCTGCGCTGTCTGGGTGGACACTTCCAAGGTCAGCTGATCTACGATCCAGATGTGGTGAAAACTGGATTGATCGGAGAGAGCAGAGAGAGCAATATCGCACGGCTTAATAGCATGGGCATCACAGACCCAGACAAAGTTTACAGTGCTGAGGAACTCGCCTCTGGCAAGACAGTTCTGTTCGCAGCTTGTGGTATCACTCCTGGTACGCTCATGGAAGGCGTGCGGTTCTTCAAGGGTGGGGCACGGACTCAAAGCTTGGTCATTTCCAGCCAGTCGCAGACCGCCCGCTTTGTTGATACGATCCACATGTTTGAAGAGCCGAAGCAACTGCAATTGAGGTAGTCTGCGGATAATCGGAAATCGGGTTGCAGGTTGTAGGTTGCAGGTTGAAGGTCGTGCAGGTTAACTTTCACCCTTCAATCTTCACCCTTCAATCTTCAATCTTCTAATCTTTTAACCATCAACCCAATAAGCAATTAGTAATTAGCAATTAGCAAATGAATATTGCAGTCGTAGGTCTTAGCCATAAAACAGCGCCGGTTGAGATTCGGGAAAAATTAAGTATTCCAGAGCCAGCGTGTGAAGGTGCAACTCTTGCCCTCATGAGCTACCCCCACATTGCAGAAGTCGCGATTCTTAGCACCTGCAACCGCCTGGAAATTTACATCGTTGCTCATGAAACCGAACAGGGCGTTCGGGAAGTCACCCAATTTCTTTCCGAACACAGCAAATTTCCCCTCCATCAACTGCGGCAACACTTGTTTGTTTTGTTGCATGAAGATGCAGTTATGCACTTGATGCGAGTGTCAGCAGGTTTAGATAGTTTGGTGCTGGGGGAAGGGCAAATCCTGGCGCAAGTGAAACATACTCACAAACTGGGACAGCAATACAAGGGCATTGGTAGCATCCTGAATCGGTTGTTCAAGCAAGCACTGACTGCTGGGAAGCGAGTTCGGACGGAAACCAGTATCGGTACGGGTGCTGTCTCCATCAGTTCAGCAGCGGTAGAGTTAGCCCAGATCAAAGCCCAGAACTTGGCAGCTTGTCGAGTGATGATTCTAGGTGCGGGGAAAATGTCCCGGCTGTTAGTGCAACATTTACTGGCAAAAGGAGCGGTTCACATCTCGGTGTTGAACCGTTCTATGCAACGGGCACAGGAATTGGCGAATCAGTTCCCAGAGGCACAGTTGCAACTGTATCCACTGTCAGAAATGATGTCAGCGATCGCTTCCTCGGATTTAGTGTTTACCAGTACCTCTTCCACAGAACCCCTGTTGAATCGATCGAAACTGGAAATTCACCTGGAAGCGCACCGAGGTTTGATGATCTTTGATATTTCCGTGCCACGTAATGTGGATGGGGATGTTAACGATCTTGACAACGTGCAGGCGTTTAATGTCGATGACTTAAAGGCAGTGGTGGCTCAGAATCACGAAAGCCGCCGTAAGATGGCAATGGAAGCCCAGGAATTGCTAGAAGAAGAGGTGGAAGCCTTTGATCTCTGGTGGCGATCGCTGGAAACCGTTCCTACCATCAGCTGCCTGCGCGATAAAATGGAAACGATTCGCACCCAAGAGTTAGAAAAAGCTTTGTCTCGCTTGGGTACGGAATTTGCCGAAAGACATCAAGAAGTTATCGAGGCACTAACGCGCGGAATTGTCAATAAAATTCTGCACGATCCGATGGTACAACTGCGATCGCAGCAGGATATCGAAGCCAGACGCAAAGCGATGCAGGCACTCCAAACTCTGTTTAACCTGGATATAGGCGAACAATTTAGCTAATCGTTCGGGGTTCATCGTTCAGGGTTCATGGCAAACTTCTATGAACAATGAACAACGAACAACGAACAATGAATAATGAATCGAATTTTTCCAGGACTTTTACTGCTACTAGGACTGTGGCTAGCCTTCGATCTAGTCGCTTACCTAGTAGCAGATGTTTTTTGGTTCCAGGAAGTCGGATATCTACCGGCGTTTCTTCTCAGGGTAAGCACTCAGGCGGGGTTGGGGGCGATCGCATTTATCGTCACCGCTGGCTTTTTACTGGGTAATCTATATCTTGCCCATCGTCTTAAGTATTCTAAAGAGATCCCCCCAACAGGGTTTAAAAAGGGGGAGGTTGATTCTCACTTTTTTCTAGCGAAGCAGCGCGTTGGTGCGGGAGTTAGGGGAGATAAAGTCTTAAGTCAAGAGTACCAAAGAGAATCTTTTTCTTCGATCCGTCCTCAGTCCTCAGCACTGAAATTGCGATCGCTTTTGCCTTTGCTAGGGGTACTTAGTTTAGCAATCGGGTTGATGCTGCTGCACTACAGTCAAATAGCCACGAGTTATTGGCATTCTAAGGTCGGGTTGCCCAGTGTATCTCCTCTGTTGCCAGTTTGGTTTCAGCCTGACTTGATCTGGCAGATGGGTAGAAAGATGCTCTCTAGCATCTGGCAGGTTGTCGTGGTGTTGGTATCGGCGGCGCTGGTGTTGATTTATCCGCAGTTTTTGTTAACTGCGATCGCGCTTGTCCTCAGTTTATTTTTTGGACTGGTGCTATCAAGCCACTGGGCGAGAATTTTACAGTATTTTCATCCCACCAGTTTTAACAGCGTTGACCCCTTATTTAGGCAAGATATCAGCTTTTATGTATTTCAGTTGCCTATTTGGGAGTTACTAGAATTTTGGTTTTTCGGACTATTTTTGTATGGTCTTGCAGCAGTCACTCTAATATATTTGCTATCTGGAGATAGTTTTAGTGAGGGAAGATTTCTAGGGTTTTCCAAATCCCAGATGCGCCATTTGTACGGACTCAGCGGTTGCCTATGTGCTGCTCTCTCTCTCGGTTATTGGTTATTGCGGTATCAATTGTTGTATTCCACCACCAGCGTTACTTATGGTGCCAGTTACACCGATGTCACCGTGCGATTGCCACTGTATACCGGATTGAGCGTATTTTTACTAGCGATCGCGTTGCTTTTGTTTTGGCAGACAATTCAATTAAAAATTAAAACTTTTAAATTAAAAATTGGTTTGTTGGGATTTTCAATTTTCAATTTTTTATTTTTAATTGGCTTACCTGTCGCAGTGCAACGCCTCATTGTTCAACCCAATGAGTTGGTGCGAGAAAGAACCTATATTGAACACAGTATTGCCTATACGAGGGAAGCATTTAATTTAGAGAATATTGACGTTCAAACCTTCGACCCTCAAGCAAATCTTACTGACGCAGACCTCCAGCAAAATGAACTGACGATTCGCAATATTCGCCTTTGGGATACACGTCCCCTGTTACAAACAAATCGCCAACTGCAACAGATTCGGCTTTACTACAAATTTCCTGACGCCGATATCGATCGGTATACTTTGAAACTAGAAGCATCTGCACAAAGCGATGGGACAGAAAAGCGACAGGTGATTCTGGCAGCAAGAGAATTAGATTACAATGCCGTTCCCCAAGAAGCTCAAACTTGGGTTAATAAACATTTAGTTTACACTCACGGTTATGGCTTTACCCTCAGCCCTGTGAATACAGTTGGCGCAGGTGGGTTGCCAGATTACTTTGTTAAAGATATTGGAACGAGTGCAGATTCTGGTGATAACAATGCCTTAAATGTATCCAGCGAACGCATTCGAGTCAGCATTCCGATTGGGATACCCCGGATTTACTACGGCGAACTCACGAATACTTATGTGATGACGCCAACGACAGTCGAAGAGTTAGATTATCCCAGTGGCAACGAGAATGTTTATAACACTTACGATGGTACTGGCGGCGTCTCCATCGGTTCGTGGTGGCGTCGTCTTTTATTTGCCGAGTATTTGAAAGACTGGCAGATGATGTTTACGCGGAATTTCACACCGCAAACCAAGCTGTTGTTTCGTCGCAATATTGCACAGCGAGTTCAGAAGATCGCGCCTTTCTTGCGGTTTGATAGCGACCCCTACTTAGTGGTTGCCAAGACCGATGCATCCAAGGAGCAAAATTACCTTTACTGGATTATTGACGCTTATACGACAAGCGATCGCTATCCTTACTCCGATCCTGGCGAAAACCAATTTAATTACATCCGCAACTCTGTCAAAGTCGTTATCGATGCCTATAACGGTTCGGTTAATTTTTACGTTGCCGACCCCCAAGACCCGATTATTAACTCCTGGACTGCTATCTTTCCCGACCTGGTAAAACCATTAAATGCAATGCCCACTTCCCTGCGGAGCCATCTCCGCTATCCAGTGGACTTTTTCAACATTCAGTCGGAACGGTTGCGGACTTATCACATGACCGACCCCCAGGTGTTCTACAACCGGGAAGACCAGTGGCAAGTTCCGACTGAGATTTATGGCAACGAACCGCGACCCGTAGAACCCTACTACTTGATCACAAGGCTGCCAACTGCCCAGGAGGAAGAATTTATTCTGCTGCTTCCTTTTACACCCACCCAACGTAACAATTTAATTGCCTGGTTAGCAGCGCGTTCCGATGGGGAGAATTACGGCAAGCTGTTGCTTTATCGGTTTCCCAAACAGGAGTTGGTCTATGGCCCAGAGCAAATCGAAGCTTTAATCAACCAAGATCCGGTTATTTCTCAGCAGATTTCTCTATGGAATCGGCAGGGTTCCAGGGCAATACAAGGTAATTTGTTAGTAATTCCGATTGAGCGATCGCTCCTCTACGTCGAACCTCTTTATCTAGAAGCAGAACAAAATAGTCTACCAACATTAGTGAGAGTGATTGTCGCTTACGAAAACCGTATCGTTATGGCAGAAACTCTAGAAGAAGCACTTCAGGCAATCTTTCAACCCGAAGAATCTGCTACCCCAGCAATTATTCGTCCAGTCGAACCGTCGGGCGCTCCTTAAATCGCCTATTTCAAGGATTTAACACTTGGTAAAAATCTTTTCTGGAAAGCATCTCTACAACGTGTGAATTCTCAAAAAAAACGTAGTTATCAAATCAACGAATACCACTTTCTCTGGTAATCCTACATAGCAGAACCCTGACCAATACTCGATTAGGGTGGCGGTTGGAGATATAAAGCGAAAGGATATGAATCACTTAATAAGTAAACTTTCTATTAGTATCAAATTCAAGGATTTGATTTTAGTTTATAACTTTCAGCTTAGGTTTTATCACGACTTCTCCAATAACAATCAACGATGAATAGATAGGCAAGTATTTCTAGAGAAAATAAATTAGGATAACCGATGAAATTACCGAAGCCGAAAACAGGTCTAGGATGCAATACTGGCGAGAACAGCGTTGTGTTGAAAACCTGCGATGATTTGCAGAGCGCATAATTTACGATGACATCATGCCAGGACTCAAATAGGAATAGTTCGACATATAAATTAAAAAAAGTATCTTACTGCAATTAATCTCCTGGAAATCTCAATAGCGCGATCGCTCTCCTTGTCAAGCTTTAAAAATAAATTGAGACAAAAATACGAATAAACCTGATGACCTCAACACCATTGCCGACAATCATAGACTCTGCGCCTCCGAATCAGTACTCAGCCCCGCGCTTACCCCGCAGTCTTAGCTCTCTGGAAACGTGGGGCTTTGGTGTAACGGCTCATATCTCTTGGCCTGCCATAGCCCCCGTACTGCACATTGCTCTCGGTACGGGGGCTATTTTTGTCTGGTTGCCAGGAACGATCCTTGGCATCTTGCTAAACCTGCAAGTAAAACGCTTAGGCAGGCATTTTCCTGACGTAGCCGGAGGAACGCCCAACTATACCACCCGATTGCTAAAGCACTATCCGGGGTTAGCCCGTTACGCGGCAGTTGGTTACTTCTTCAGCTGGGTTTCGACGCTGGCGATTAACGTGGTTGTCCTTACAGAACTCATTAAGGTAAACCTGGAGCCTTTAGGAATTGCTTGTCCCGATACTCTTGTGAAAATTGGCTTGACGCTGATCGCGTTTATTTTGGCGTTTAGCGGCACCCGCGCTTTAAGTATCCTGCACTTATTTTTTGTTATCCCGGCAATTGGACTTTTACTCGCTTTTTGTCTATTTGGCATCGGCTGGTTAGCCATTTCCCCAGCAAGTCCTGGCTTTTTCCCATCCAGTTGGTCGCCTCCCTCTTTTGTGGATTGGGCGAAGTGGTTATTCTTTGTCACCTACACGACCTACGCTTGTGAATCTGCGTCTGCATTTGTTGCTGATAGCCGACGCCCTGATGAAACGTTGCGGTTTCTAAGTATCTCCTGTTGGATCATGCCGCCCATCTTTCTGGGGGGTTCCTGGGTACTGATGCGCTTAGCAACCGACCCAGGTTTGGGTAGTGACACTTTCTTAAATTTGTTAGCAGTTTCTACGCCGTTCTGGGGGCAGTCGGCAGCGATCATCGTTACCTTCTTTCTCGCTGCTGGGTCGCTTCTGAGTTGCGCGACGGTGCTTTCCAACTGTCCCCGGATGCTGTACCAACTTGCTGTAGACGGACATTTATCTCCCGTGTTCGCTGTGGTGTCCCGACGGGGTGTATTCGGTCCCGCTTTGGTGCTGACGTTGTTGTTCACTTTCATTTGTCTAGCTTGGGGAGATGTTGCCCGGATTGCAGTCGTGAGCAACACCGGCTGGTTTGTGTCTATCATGTCGGTACATTTAGCACTGTGGCTGCGCCGAAAGAGACCGGAGGTATTTCTGCCTTGGTGGTCGGGGGTCTTCTTTTTGCTGGAAGTCGTTGTCTTAGTGGTTGGGGGTTTGGCTTGGGGTTGGAAAGACTTCTTGATTGGGTTGCTATTTCCCCTAGGGATTTTGGCAGCAGATCAAGTGATACGCCGCATCCGGTGGGCACCCTTTCATGCTGCTTGGTGGATTCAGCATTACCGAGGGCGATCGCAAACTAAAATATCCGATTTTGTAGGGTTTCAGGTAGTCATCCTGATCTTACTGATCTGTAGCGCTGCCACGATTAGCTGGATGTTTAGAGCCAGAATTGGGGCGGTAGACCTGGGTCAGAATGGCAACAATCTCTATGTGGTGATGCTGCTGATCGCTGCCTTTGTTGGGGTAGCGATCGCTTGCTGGACAAGTTTGCCCCAAGTCATGGCAATCGTCGAAGCCAGAGAACAGTCTGAGCATTTGTTTAATATTGCCATTGACGGGATTCTCGTCGTCGATGAAAAGGGCGTTATTCGGCAAGCCAACCCAGCCGCCGAGCAACTATTAAAAGCGATCGCTCCCAATCTCCTAGGATGTCGTCTCAACCAGATATTTCCCGCCTTGGCAGGTCAACCAGATAATTGGTCGAGTCGGAGCGAACATACCCTAAAAACGCCCGAACATCCCACCATCGTTGAGGCAGCCGTCTCTAACCGTTTCAATCAGGACTTTCAAGAGTATGTAGTACTGGTGCGTGATATTACCGAACGCCAGCAAGCTGAGGAGGCGGTGCGGAATTACAGCCACACTTTGGAACAAAAAGTTGACGAACGCACCAGCGAACTCGCTCACGCCAACGCCGAGATTCTTGCCCTCAACGAGCGTCTTCAAGCCGACAATATCCGTATGAGCGCTGAGTTAGCCGTAACGCGCCGACTGCAACAGATGCTATTGCCTAAACAGCAAGAACTTGAATCGCTTCCTGGACTGGAGATTGCCAGCTTTATGGAACCCGCCGAGGAGGTAGGCGGTGACTACTACGATGTACTCAATTATGAGGATACAGTCAAAATTGGCATCGGCGATGTCACCGGACACGGGCTTGAAAGCGGCGTCTTAACAATCATGGTGCAGACAGCAGTCCGGACGCTACTGGAAAACAAAGAAACCGACCCCAAAAAATTCTTAGACGTACTCAACCGAACCATTTATCACAATGTGCAGCGGATGAGTTCCGATAAAAATCTCAGCCTTTCCTTACTGGACTACCAAGGGGGAACGCTACGCCTGACGGGGCAACACGAAGAAATGATTGTTGTGCGTTCCGGCGGTCAGGTGGAACGGATAGACACGGTTGATTTAGGTTTCCCGATTGGGCTAGAAGCAGACATTACCAATTTCGTTGCCCAGATTCAGTTGCAATTGCACTCAGGGGACGTCGTGGTGCTGTACACCGATGGCATTACTGAAGCCGAAAATAGATTCAAGGTGCAATACGGGTTAGATCGGCTGTGCGACATAGTCAGCCGCAGCTGCCAACAGACCGTTGAGGAAATTAAACAAGCTGTGATTGAGGATCTGCGACGGCATATCGGTGAGCAAAAAATTTACGATGACATCACTTTGCTGATTCTTAAACAGAAATAAGCCGAGTTTGACTTCTTATCTGTTGTAGATGCAAAACAGCTTGCATTGCCTTCACACCAAAGGCTGTAGTCTGCGCTGTTTGTATAGAACTTGCACTTTATCTTTCGTGAGTTTGCTGCCGCTCTCAAACTCAAATTGCTGGAGCGAGAAGTTTTAACCAGTTTGTAAGTAAATGTTCTGTAAAGTTTGTTACAAAAGCTCCTAAGAAAGGGAATATTTAAATAGTGATACAAAACTCTAAAAATATCCCTTGCTAGGGTAATCCATTTTTTGGCAAAGATAAAAATTTATGGCAATTGAGGAAGAAAAATCATTAACAGAACAGCTCTTTTTGAAGATAGAAAGCTTGTCCCAAGAATTGGAAGATTTGAAAAGAGAAAAAGTTGACTTGGAAATCTTGCTGGAGAATACTACCGAACACTCGGATACGGTTGCAGCGCAGTTGTATGACAAGGCAGTGGAGGCGGGAAAACAAAGCGATCGCAGGCTGGCGCAATTTCTGGAAGCCCTGCCAGTGGGCGTCTTCGTGGTTGATGCTAGCGGTAAATCTTACTACGCCAATCAGACGGCACAGCAAATCTTAGGCAAAGGCATTATGTCAGAAGCCACTGTCGAGGAATTGCCAGAGACTTATCAACTTTATCTCGCAGGCACAGAGCAATTGTACCCCAGCGATCGCCTGCCGATTATACGAGCGTTGAGAGGCGAAAAAGTAACCGTTGACGATACGGAGATTTATCAAACAGACAAAATAATTCCCATAGAGGTGTGGGCGTCCCCCATTTTTGATGACCGGGGCGATATTGCTTATGCGATTGCTGCCTTTCAAGACACCACCGAGCGCAAGCGATCCGCGGAAGCGCTGCAACAAGCGGAAACGAGGTATCGCAGTATCTTTGAAAATGCCATTGAGGGGATTTTCCAGATTACATTAGACGGACACTACATTTGTGTCAATCCGGCACTGGCAAAAATTTACGGCTATGAGTCTTCTGAGGAGATGATGAGTAGCATTCCAGAAATCAAAGATCAAGTTTATGTTGACCCGAAATGCCGCAAGAACCTCTTAGCTTTATTAACTAAACAGGATGAAGTTAAAGGATTCGAGTATCAAATTTATCAACAAGATGGCAGCATCATCTGGGTTTCCGAGAATACCCGCGCGATTTGTGATGCCAACGGCACCTTACTCTATTACGAGGGAACCATTATTGATATTACCGAGCGCAAGCAGATTGAGCAATCTCTAAGGGCAAGCGAAGCGCGAGAACGAGAAAAAGCTCAACAATTAGCGCGATCGCTGCGCGATTTGCAGCAAGCTCAAGTTCAATTAATACAAAGTGAAAAAATGTCTTCTCTTGGTCAATTAGTCGCAGGAATTGCCCACGAAATCAATAATCCAGTTAATTTTTTATCTGGCAATCTCACTTATGTCTACGACTACACCTGCGATTTGCTTAGGTTGTTAAAACTTTACCAAACCCACTCTTCAATTCCAGCACCGGAAATTCAATCAGAAATACAAGATATTGATATTGACTTTTTAGCCGAAGACCTCCCTAAAATACTTTCTTCTCTGAAAATAGGAATAGACCGTATCCATCAAATTAGCGTGTCTCTGAGAACTTTCTCTCGTGCCGATACATCCAAAAAGACACTTTTTAATATTCATGATGGGATTGATAGCACCCTACTAATTTTGAAGCATCGCCTAAATTCTAACGGAAATCGCCCACAAATTAAACTAATTAAAGAATATGAAAATCTCCCGCTTATAGAGTGCTATGCTGGACAGCTCAATCAAGTATTTATGAATATCATTGCCAATGCCATTGATGCGCTAGAAGAAGCAATGGCATCGGAAAGGTTAGTTTTCACTAACAATCAAAAACCCGTACCTACCATTTGGATTCGCACTGAAATAAAAGAGGGAGGAACAATGATAGAAAACGGATTGGCTAATCCTTCATGGTTGGGACTTAATTTTTCTCATATTGTGATTCGGATTGCAGATAATGGAGTTGGGATTTCAGAAGAGGCAAAGCAACAGTTATTTAAACCTTTGTTTACAACTAAGCAAGTTGGCAAAGGTACCGGATTGGGTCTATCTATCAGTCATCAAATTGTCGTAGAAAAACATGGGGGACAGCTTAAATGTATCTCTGAGCCAGGACAAGGCACAGAATTCTACATTGAGATTCCGATTAGCTCTACACAGGCAAATCAATGAGCCAATGTACAAGCAAATCATCTTCGCGCTGTTCAAGCAAAAATGCGTAATTGAGCCTGAGTGTTGAGTTAGAAGAACTTATTTATAGCAATTTTCGTTTAGATGCAGTACGGTTTAATCTCACATCTGCCGCTGCCCGAAAAGTAGGGAGGAGTTTAATATTCCCTTTCTTCGCTTTTCGGAAAGGCACTTAAGAAGCAAGAAGCAGAATGTATTGTACGCGAGAGTACTAACCACTTTAGTTCAAAACTTAAAACTCAAAAAAATTACCAATTACCAATTACCAACTACCAAATTGATATGATTCAAATATTCGGAGACTTCAGGGACGAGCTTCCAAGCAGTCAGGAAGGCTTAACAATTGTATTTTCGCCTACCTCCATCCCCCTAAAGCAACGCTGGCGCAATAATGGTTTATCGGCTGATTTTATGGCTGACTATTTTGCAACTTTCTTTCCTGGTAATAAAAATACGACCGAAACAGACCCAAAAGCAGAGATCAAAAGTGCTGTTAGTTTTATCGCCAATGAGTTGCTAGAGAATGCGATGAAATTTAACGATGATATATCAGTGCAACCTATTAGTATTCGGCTGCAAATGCATAACGATCGCCTGGTATTCCTCGGTACGAACAATATCAATCCAAGCGCGATCGCTAAGTTTCAGGCATTTATCACAGAGTTAACCACCTGCGATCCGAGCGAGTTCTATCTTCGCCAGCTAGAAAAAAATGCAGAAGACGAGAGCGAGAGCGAATCTGGGCTAGGCTTTTTGACAATGATGAACGATTATCAGGCTAAGCTAGGTTGGAAGTTTGAGACTATCCAAAAAGAGTCGGAGCCGGAAGCGATCGCCGTGACCACAATGGTGCAGTTGGCAGTATAGCTTACCGAGTTGTTCAGAATATGCAAGGAGTTGATGCGTAATGGAAATTAAGACCGAAGATTACAGCATTTGGTATGACTCGGTTACTGAAACAGCGATCTTTCAGGGTTCGCTTCGACTTAGCGGAATGGAAGAATATGCACCAATCGTAAAGTTACTTAACGAGCTAGTAGATTCAGAGCCACCAAAAATTACCTTGAATTTGCGGGAACTAGAATTTTTGAATAGTTCGGGAATCAATGTTCTGTCGAAATTTGTCATCAATGTGCGTCAAAAAGAAAGTATGCAGATGATTGTACAAGGCTCTAAGAATATCCCCTGGCAAAGTAAGTCGTTGAAAAATTTGCAGCGGCTAATGCCTTCTTTACAGCTGGAATTGGCATAAAAACTCCTACAAGGCTAAGATACTGGCACTGAAAACTAGATAAGTTCATTTTCGTCGAAGTGCAAATCCTAAGGCGATGCAAGAAGAACAACCCTCAAGGGAACAGCTATTTTTAGAAATCGCAAATCTGCGACGGGAATTGGAAGACTTAAAAAACAAAAAAGTTGATTTGGAAATCTTGCTGGAGACGACGACAGAACACTCCGATATGGTTGAAGCTCAGCTGCATCAGTCCAATCAACAGCTACAAGCCGAAATTGCCGAACGCCAGCGCACCGAACAAGCACTACAAGCGAGTCAAGCAGCGCTCCAGTCTCTTTTGACAATTGTTACTAGAGATAAGATCGATTTGGAAATTTTGCTGGAGACGACTACGGAACATTCCGATAGGGTGGAAGCTGAGTTGCATCACAAAGCAGAGGAGGCAGTACGTGCCAGCGAGAGAAGGTTGGCTCAATTTCTAGAAGCCGTGCCGGTAGGTGTTTTCGTGATTGATGCGAGCGGCAAACCCTACTACGCCAATCATACAGCACAGCGGCTTCTCGGCAAGGGCATCGCCCCGGAAGACACCACCGCTCACCTGCCAGAACTTTATCAAGCTTATGTGGCAGGGACAGATCGGTTGTACCCGAATGCCCAACAGCCCCTAGCGCTGGCGTTGAGTGGCTCCTGCTCGACTGTTGATGATATGGAGGTTCGCCAAGCAGACAAGATTATCCCGATAGAGGTGTGGGCAACGCCAATTTTTGATGAGAAGGGCGAAATTGTCTACGCGATCGCTGCCTTTCAAGATATCACGCGACGCAAGAAGGCAGAAGCAGAGCGAATTCAGTTAATCGATCAACTTTATCAACTTAACACTGCTTACGAGCGGTTTGTACCCCGTGAATTTCTTCAGTTTTTGAAGAAACAAAGCATTATTGATGTCACATTAGGCGACCAAGTGCAGCAGGAAATGTCGGTATTATTTGCCGACATTCGAGACTTTACTGCACTATCAGAAAAAATGACGCCGTCAGACAATTTTCAATTTATTAATGCCTTTTTAAGCCGCATGGAGCCTGCTATTACCGAGAATAACGGCTTCATTGATAAATATATCGGTGATGGGATTATGGCGCTGTTTAGCGGCAGTGCAGATGATGCGATTAAAGCAGCCATTACCATGCTACATAATCTTGCCGAGTATAATCAGCATCGCGCCCAAGCTGGTTATCATCCAATTCAAATCGGGATTGGCATCAATACGGGTTCTTTGATGTTGGGTACGGTGGGAGGAAATAACCGGCTACAGGGCACTGTCATTAGCGATGCTGTCAACTTAGCCTCCCGTATTGAAGGATTGACGAAAGAGTATGGAGTGTCATTATTAATCAGTCATCAAACTTTTTTGCAGTTACAGAATTCATCTGATTATTTCATCCGCATTATCGATCGGGTGAAAATAAAAGGTAAATCCGAAGAAGTAACAGTTTATGAAGTATTCGATGGGGATTTAGCGGAATTAAAAGATGGTAAATTAAGCGCAAAAACAATATTTGAGAAAGGTTTGTTATTTTACAAAAATCAAAATTTTAGTGAAGCTGCACAACTCTTTCAAGATTGTTTATGGCATAACCCGATGGATAAAGTTGCTAAGATATATTTAGAGCGCTGTCAATTTGTATCTACTAATTTCAGGATAAATGAAGAGTAATCGAAGCATAAATATTTAGTAAACAATATATTTTTAAAGCTGGTGTTTGTAATTTAAGTTACTTGTTTATCTAAAAAGACAGAAGGTTCTCAATCAACTCTGGGTAAACAAATGGGTAAGCGACGAAGAGAAAGCAGAAACAGTAGCAAAAGTCCGACAGGAACTACAACAATTGCTAAAAACTAACTGATCTATTCTTCAAACGAGCGAACGAGGCTGCCTAAAATTCTGAGTAGCGCGGTAGATTAGCTGAAGTGTCCACAGAAAGAATGCAGCCTCCAACGAGTATCTTTTACAAGATTTTATCCAAAAATTGCTTAGCGCGATCGCAGTCTGGATTTGTAAAGAACTTACTAGGCGGTGAATCTTCAGCCAGTTTTCCACCATCAAGAAACAAAATGCGGTCGGCAACTTCTCGCGCGAACCCCATTTCATGGGTGACAATTGCCATTGTGATACCAGTTTTGGTGAGGTCTTTCATCACCTCTAGCACCTCTTTCACCATTTCCGGGTCGAGTGCCGAGGTCGGTTCGTCAAATAACATGATATCTGGCTTCATTGCCAAGGAACGCGCGATCGCAACTCGCTGTTTCTGCCCCCCTGACAACTTAGAAGGATAAACATCAGCCTTTTCTGATAAACCTACTTTATTCAGCAGTTCTATTCCTTCTCGCCGCGCCTCTTCCGAAGAAATGCCCTTTACCTTTTTAGGCGCATACGTCACATTAGAAAGGACGGTTTTGTGAGGAAATAAATGGAAATGTTGAAACACCATCCCGACATTTTGCCGAACTTTCATAATGTCGGTTTTTCGTGAGGTGATGTCTGCGCCTTGTATATAAATCTTACCCGAAGTTGGCACTTCCAGTAAATTCATGCACCTCAAGAAAGTGGACTTACCAGAACCCGAAGGGCCAATCACCGCCACAACTTCCCCGTGTCCAATCTCAGTCGAAATTCCTTGCAAAACCTTCAGATTTCCAAAAGATTTATGCAAATCTTCAACCTTAACTGCTGCGTTGTAATCTTCGTTCGAGTACATAACCCCCCCATGTTAAACTCATGACCATTAAATAGTAAATCGCGCCTGCAAATAGCAAAGGTTCAAAGTAAATATATTGTTCTGCACCCACAATTTGGGCGCGGCGTAACAAGTCAGTTACCCCAATTGTAGAGACTAATGCTGAGTCTTTCAGTAGTGCAATACTCTCATTTACTAATGCTGGCAAAATATTTTTTATCGCCTGTGGCAAGATAATATCCAGCATCATCGGTCTGTAGGGAACTCCTAAAGACAAAGCAGCTTCCTGTTGCCCTTTATCAACGGCAAGAATACCGCCGCGAATTGTTTCAGAAATGTAAGCGCCTGAGTTGAGAGTAAAAGTAATGACACCGGCTAATAATGCCGGAATATTGTACCCAATCAATTGAGGCGTTGCGTAATAAACTAAAGCGATTTGCAATAGTAGCGGCGTCCCTCGAAAGATAGAGGTGTAGGCTGTTGCAAACCAAACCAGTGGCTTAAAGGTGGAAATCTTAAATAAAGAGAGGATTGTCCCCCAAATAAAGCCCAAAATTGCTGAGATAGCAGTGAATTGGAGAGTTACTAATATTCCTTTTAGAATAAAAGGAATCCGAGGCGTTATCTTAGCAAAAGCTAAGCTGGAACTGCTGGCGGGAGTTTCAGTCTTTCCATTATTTTCAAACCACTTTGTCACCAAACTTTCTATTTTCCCGTTCTGTTTCATTTCTCCCAGAACGCGGTTGAAGTCATTGACTAGAGGCGAACCTTTGGCGAAAGCGATCGCACTCCCTGCTTCCCCAGTATTCGGAACCGTATTAAATTCTAAATCTGGGTTATTGGCAATAAAACCTTTAGCGATGGTATCTTCGATAATTGCAGCATCGATACGATTTGATTTAACTTCTTGGATAATTTCACCAGTCTTATTAAGGGCTACCAAATTTGTGCCCTTTATTTCTTTAGCAGCTTTTTCTTGAGTTGAACCCAACTGAACGCCGACTTTTTTTCCTGCTAAACTTTTAGGTGTAGTTAGGTTACTACCTTTTCTAGCGACAATTGTATTTTTAGCTTCATAGTAAATATCGGAAAAATCAACATTTTTTCTCCGTTCTGCTGTCGGTGTCATCCCAGCCATCGCAAAGTCAGCCCGACCGGATTGCACAGCCGGAATTATGCCACTAAAATCTGTATCTTTAATATCAAGTTGAAACCCTAGCTCTTTGGCAATATAGTTGGCAATGTCTACGTCGAAACCTACAATATCAGCGCTACCGCTAGCCGTATCTCGAAATTCATAAGGTGGATAGTCCGCTGACGTGACCATCACAAATTTTTTACCTTGATAGGGAGGTGATTGGGCTAATACGCGATCGCTTCTCCAACCCCCAAAAAGTAAACTTATCGATAATGTAATAGAAAATAGGATGGCAAAAAGCCATTTCCTTTTTGGCATGGCTAGTAAGTCCTTAATGTCTTGATGTATAAATATTTAACACTCAAACCACAAGACCATTTCTACTATCTTAAGGATGATATTTTGCTTACATAAAGTTACATTTTCAAAATTTTTATGATAAATAAGCTCATAAAAAAACATAGGTTTGTTAACCTTACTCCAAACCCTCTTTACCTCCCTCTAACCCTCTCCTAAGAGGAGAAAGTCAGCAGGTTAGGTTTGTTTGATTCTAAAAGACGAAACTCGTTCTCACCACACCAATCACAGCATCGGGATTTCGCTCATCATGGTTAGGTGCTGTTAGCCAAAAGAAACCAGGAGTAATCGAAATATTTTCGGTTAATTGATATTTGTAGAAAGCTTCGATGTGATATCCGGTATCGCGATCGCTTCTTTGTCCGGGAGGTAAACCAATCGCCTCTGCTAAAGCACGATTGCTAGTCCCTGTTAACTTTGGTTGCATCCCTAACACAATGCCACCTAAATTTCCCTTTTTGCCCAAATCAGGGAAAGCCAGCGTTACCGCATAATTCCAGACATCTGCATCCCCCTTGATATTACCAAGAGCGCGGGCGGCAGTGTAGCCCACCCACCCACCGAGTTCAAAGCGGGGACTAAATCGGTAATTAACTTGCGCGCCGTAACCATTACCGACCACAGGATTTCCATCAGGATCGGTGAGATCGATGACTTTGGCAGCGTTGCTACCTGCGAGAGTATCGACACCAAAAGCTTGAGAAAAAGAGTTCAGGTAAAGCAAGCCAAGTTTCAAGCGATCGCCACTATAAACCAACTGGGCAAAAGCACTGTAACCACCATTAAATATACCTGAATCTCTGCCTGGGTTACTAGGACCGTTAGGGGCGTCTTCACCAAAGTAACCAACATCTAAACTGAGGGCTTCGCTAAGGGCATAATTTGCTGCAATCCCCGCTCGATTTCCCAAGGGAAAATACACAGGATTGACTTGACCAAAATTAGAAATAGCACCCGTAGAGGTGTCGATAAAAGGAGCAATTGTATCTGTTACATACGACGGATCGATTGAACCCGCTTCAATATAAATTTTGAGTTTGTCTCCGACTGGAAAGCGATACTCTAACTGGCTAATTCTGGCTTCGTTATTTTGAGATACGCTACTGGGAGTAAATCGAGTTTCACCTGTTAAGCCTGGATCTGGCCCGCCACCAAATGTTGCCCCAGTGTCAAACTGCCTCAAATTAGTGATTTGAAAACGAGTCCTTAAGCGGTCTTTTCCAGTGAAGCTAGTGTTAAAATCAATGCGAGTCCGATGACCGAGAGTAGCGTTATTTACATCGCTAGCATTCTCACCAAAAGCATCGCCTGCATAGGTGATAACCTCACCGCCTAATTTAGTGGTTGTAGAAAATTGGTGAGCTTCCAGTTGGGTTGTTCGAGCTTCCAAAGTATCCACTCGACCTCGCAGCGCCGTCAGTTCCGTTCCAAACTCATTAATCAGCCGTTGTAAGGTTCCTAAATCGTCTTTGGTGACAAAATCTGCTGAACTAGCAGCAATCAATTTCTCAATTTGCTGCAAGCAGGTATTTAACCCAGCCGCAAATTCATAACGACTCAGCGCCCGATTGCCACGAAAGGTGCCATCCGGATATCCTGCAATACAGCCATAACGTTCAACAAGCGATCGCAGGGCTTCATACGCCCAATCCGTCGGTTCTACATCTCGCAACTGCGACACGTTGCTGACTCGATCCATCGCATCAGTCTCTTCAGTTCCCTGAGACACGGTATCTGCCCCAACTAGAGCGTCAGTATCCTGGGCAAAGGGATGGGTTTCCTCTGACACAGTTGGAAATTCTGCTGCTTGGGCAATGCTAGCGCTCGCTAAAGCGTTAACTAGAACCGCGAGGCAAAATTTTAGAGGGGCACGAAACAGTTTCAAGACGGTCTCTCCTCACACTTTTTGGCATTCCTAATGAATTTTGTCACGTAAATGCCGATCGTGCTCGCTGAATTTACGCTGGATGTTGTTTAAATACTACATTTTTGCCTAGCAAGTAATTGTATATTCTCCTACCAAGAAGAAGTTCAACGTATACTCTTGTTGATTATCCGAAAAAAAACCCGATTTCTTGAAGAAATCGGGGTTCTAAAAATTGAGGATTTAGTTATTTAATGTCCAACAATTCCACGTCGAAAATTAGAGTTGCGTTGGGAGGAATGACTCCACCCGCACCACGAGGGCCATATCCCAATTCAGGAGGGATAATTAACTGGCGACGTCCGCCAACTTTCATGGTGCTGAGTCCTTCGTCCCAGCCTTTGATGACTTGTCCAACACCGAGTTTGAACTGGAAGGGTTGATTGCGATCGCGCGAACTATCAAACTTCGTGCCATCCTTTAGAGTGCCGGTGTAATGCACTACCACCGTTTGACCTGTTTTAGGAGTTGCTCCGTCGCCTTCCTTTAACTCAGTGTACTTAAGACCAGAAGGCGTTGTCTTCACTTCGCCACTGGCAGTTTCATCACTTCCTGGGTTGGTATTCATCGTTATAAGCCTTGTAGTATCAGCAGTAGGATCGTTACTGGGAGTTTTTGCAACAACTGTGGTTTCAGTTTTGGTTAGTTCAGCTGCTTTTGCATCTCCTTGATTGCTGCTCGTAACTTGAGCAAAAATCAAGAGTACTACACAGGTAAACATTACCCCAACGCTGATTAGAATTTCTCTCATTCATCCGTTCTCCGTACCTCTTAGACCTCAAAACTTTAGATTTTAGATTGAGAGAATTTTCGATTTAATCCAAAATTCCCCATCCAAAATCCAAAATTGATTGTCCCACTAGATTTTCAATCCTATCAGCTTTACTTACCGCCAGAGCTTATTTTCCATATCACGCACCTGACGTTCGAGCCGGTCAATGCGTCCCCGCAATTCATCCATTTCCGACTGGCGAGGAACCCCCAGATCCTGCAACATATTCCGCATTTGCCGTTGCATCTGGATCTCCAAGTTCCCCTGATCTGACTTGAGCTGCTGCATCAAATCATCTACCATCCCCTTAGCTTGCTCGGGGTTGATTTTGCCTTCCTTGACCCATTCATCGCTCACTTCGCGGATTTTGTCGGCTACCAAAGACGTAGTCCCCACACCCATCATTAGTAGCTGCTTAAGCCAGTTGTTATTATCCATTTTCCCTTCCTGTCACTCCGCCGCGACTTTGAGCGGCTAAACACGTATCATAAAGCGGTGCTAAAATCTTACCGATTTTTCGCCTACAGTTCTATTTTGTGACATTCTCTCAACAACTGCCGCCTATCTTCCAGACTTTGCTCGTGGCAAAATCAATCTGTCTGATGGATGATTGAAGAGTCTATTTACAGCTTCAAAGCAGCTTATACTCCAGCTCATGGTAATTGAGTGGCTTCAGGTAAGAGTCGCCCCCGAACTGCGGGAAAAATACATTCAGAAGGATGGCGAAATCTGGACAGCTTTCCTTACTACCTGTCCGGGTTTTTTGGGTAAAGAAGTCTGGCTCAACCCGAACGAGCCAACAGAGGTCATTTTAGTCATTCGCTGGGCGAAGCGGGAACAGTGGAAGTCTGTTCCATCAGAACGCCTGGAAGAAATCGAGCAGCAGTTTGTCCAAGCGATGGGAGAGGCTTTTCCCATCGTTCAGTTAGCAGAATATCAAATCCGAAAGTTTCCCCAAGCTTAAACTGGATCTAGAGGTCTTTTTAGATTGCGACTTGCTGACTGGATAGAAACCTAGAATTACCGTGCTGCTATCCATGCCGAACTGTCCAAAGTGCCATCAACCCGTCAATGCCCAGGTAACGACCTGCCCTTATTGCCGAACCGAGCTAAAAGCCTACGGTCATCCTGGCATTCCCCTACATCGAGCAACGGGGGAGAAATTTCTGTGCGATACCTGTACTTACCACGAAGATGATACCTGTACGTTTTCCAAGCGTCCTTACGCCAAAGAATGTACGATGTATAGCGATCGCTCTCAAGAATCTCACCCGATGACTGCAACTCGCTATAGTCTCGGCTGGCGTCACTCGCTTCAACTTTGGTGTCAGCGAAACCAGCCTTTGCTGCTGCTATTCGGTCTCATCGTCGTAAGTTTAGCGATCGCTTTCTATGCAAGCAAATAATCTAGACAACCTTCGCCGTAACCGAACTGGTTCCTGAAGCTTCTTTTGCTTCTTTTAGAGGCAACTCCTCAACGGGTGCTGCTTCTTGAAAAACCGTCAAGTCAAACCAGAAAGTCGTACCCACCCCGACCTCGCTAACCAAGTGAACCCTGGTGTGATGCTTCTCAATGATATTTCTAACAATTGACAAACCCAAACCCGTCCCTTCAAGGGTGTGAACTCGGTTTTCTACTCGGAAAAAACGATCGAAGATTGCCTCTTGGTCTTCTGTATCGATGCCAATTCCCGTATCAGAAATTTCAATCCGCACTAATTTGGGATTGTTCGTTGCAGGAATTTTCCCGCGTTCCTCTGCTCCGGAAGGGAAGACTCCGCCTTGACTCCGCTCATCCCTCGACTCCAGCAAATAGGCGCGAATTGCCACCCTTCCACCCGTCTCAGTAAACTTCAGCCCATTACCGACCAGGTTAGCAAACACCTGGAGCAACAAATCATAGTTGCCCCAGACTGCTGGCAAATTCGGTTCAATCTCCTGGATGAGTTCAATTCCTTTATCGCGGGCGTTTAGCTGGTAAGTCCGCAGCGTTTGCTCCACAGGTTGGGCAATATCTACAGGCTCAAAGTGATAGCGCTTGTGCGACTCAAGCCTAGATAAATCCAAAACGTCATTTACTAGGCGAGTCAGGCGGTCTGTTTCTCGATTCGCAGTGTCTAAAAATTCCCGACGTTCCTCTTCTGTCAAATCTTCGCCGTATTCGTGGAGCGTTTCAATAAACGACTTGATGTTGAAAAGCGGCGTTCTCAATTCGTGGGAAACATTGCTAATAAAGTGGCTTTTCGCCTCGTTCAGCTCTACCTCACGAGTAATGTCCTGTACCGTCATCGCAATTCCCTTGATGGTTTCCCGGTACTGGTCAAGAACGGTCGTTAGGAGAATGCGGACGGTGCGATTCGCCGGTTGGAATAGCGTTACCCGAAACTCTGCCCCTTCACATTCTCCAGCAACAATTTGATGCAGGGGTCGCGCTAGCTCCAAGTTGACTGGAGAAGGCAAGCAATGAAGAGCGTTAGATCCCACTACATCAACGCCATCCCACCCAAAAATTCGTCGCGCTGTCGGATTGACCAATATCACCTGAAAGTTGGTGTCTATCAGCACCGCTCCATCAGCAATCGTAGAAACCAACGTCTCTAGCTTGGCTTTCTCTGCTGTCAGTTCCTCGATATTTTGCTCTTCATAACTCTCCAGCCGTTCTGCCATCTCGTTGAAACTGTAAATCAGTTCGCCCAGTTCTCCTCCGAGTGGCAGGTCAACTCGTTGCTTGAAGTTGCCAGCGGCAATATTTTTGACCCCGACGAGAAGTTCTTTAATTGGCTGAGTAATGGTTAAGGCATTAAAAACAGCGCCCAAAATCACCATCACCCAGATGGAAATAAATACCGCAATCGTGACATCTCGTGTCAGATGGGACGACGCCACCACGGTCGGATTGGCGTTAATCCCAATTGCCAAAACCCCTAAATTTTTGCCATCGTGCGACAGGGGAACAAAGACATCCGTAACTTCCCCATCCGGACTTAGGTGCTGCCGCACCATTGGTAAGTCGGAATTATCAGCGTAATCCTCTGGCAATTGAATCCGACGCTGAATTGTCAGCGAGTTTTGTACCTCGGACTCAGAGAAAGGAATTCCAAAATAGATTTTGCCAGTTTCGTCGGCGTAGAGCATATAGCGCACGCTGGAGGTGCTGCTGTAGAAGCGGTGAGAAAAACGTGCCACCTCCGTCAGATTCTTTTCAGCAATCTGAGGCGCGACATTCGCCGCCAACAACAAACCCAGGTCGCGCCCGAAGCGAGTATCATTCAGCCGAGCATCCTGCTGAATTGTATTCACTGCCCAGAAGGTCAGACCGCTCATCACCAAGGAGACGACTAAGGTAGCAGCCGCCATCAGGCGCGTCTGGAGAGTAAACTCAGACCACCAATGGGCAATAACTTCTCGAAGGGTTTTTAATAGAGCCAGCAAGGTAAATTTGCCACTAAAAATGGTAAAAATTAGAGATTTATCAAAAATTGTAGAGGATTCTTCCCAGGGATAGGTGGATTTTTGAACGTTTCTCAATTATATTTATCCACTTCTATTTTCTCAAGTTCCCCCTGGAACTCTCATGTATCTTTGGATGCAGCTCGGCTAAGATTTTGAAGAAATTTAAAGATTTACGTGATGTGCAACTTTCCAAAACTCTCTAGCTTAGGCTACAGAGCTTTGGAAACGAGGAGCGATTGGATTGCAGTTGCACATGACTTTAAACGCTAAAGTTTCCCTGCCGTGCGGACGCGATAACCAATATCCCGTCGGTAGTACATCCCCTCAAACTCAATGCAATTAATCGCCGCGTATGCTTGAGCGATCGCTGCATCAAAATCCTCTCCAATGGCGGTGACTCCCAACACCCGACCGCCTTCTGTCACCACTTGTTGCTGCTTCTTCTGAGTGCCCGCATGAAACACATGCGCTCCCGCTGTCTCGGCTTGCTCAATGCCGGTAATGACATGACCCTTTTTAAAGCTTTCTGGATAACCCCCCGCCGCTACAACGACACAGGCGGAAGCGCCTGATTTCCAGGCAATAGGAGGCTGTTGGGCGAGTTTTTGTCCAACGCAGGCAACCAGTAAGTCTTCTAGAGGGGTTTCGAGTAAAGGCAAGATCGCCTGTGTTTCCGGATCGCCAAAGCGACAGTTAAATTCCAAAACTTTCGGATCGCCTTGGGGGGTAATCATTAACCCAGCGTAAAGGACACCCCGGTAGTCGATGCCCCTCGCTTTTAAAGCGGCAACAGTCGGCTCCAGAATTTCTTTCTGAACCCGCGCACTCAAGGCAGGTGTCAGGATGGGAGCAGGACAATAGGCTCCCATTCCGCCCGTATTTGCCCCGGTATCGCCCTCACCGATGCGTTTGTGATCTTGAGCCGGTAACAACTGGCGAACGGTCAAGCCATCCGACAGCGCCAAAACCGAGACTTCCTGACCCGCTAAGTATTCTTCAATTACTACAGTCTTGACTCGACTGGAGAATAAATCTGCGATCGCAGAGTATGCCTCTTCCACCGTTGCCGCTACCGTAACACCCTTACCCGCTGCCAAACCATCGGCTTTAACAACAATCGGTGCCCCTTGCGCTGCTACATAAGCTTTTGCAGCTTCTGGCTCTGTAAACACCTCTGAGTTGGCGGTTGGGATACCCGCTTCCCGCATCAAATCCTTTGCCCAAGACTTACTCGCCTCAATTTGCGCTCCCGCTTTGGTGGGACCAAATACCTTGAGATTTTGGCGTTGCAAGTAATCTGCGATCCCCAAAGCCAGGGGGGCTTCAGGCCCGACGACCACCAGCGAGATGTTATTCACTTGAGCAAATCGTGCTATTCCCTCAAAATCATCAACACTTAAAGGGAGATTCTGACAACGCTCTAGAGAAGCTGTGCCGCCGTTTCCAGGAACACAGACTATCTGCCGAATGCGTTGAGATTGCAGCAGTTTCCATACCAGGGCGTGTTCGCGTGCCCCATTGCCAACAACCAAAACCTTCACGTTCGCCTCGCGCTCCTGTTTTTGTTTTCTTGAATTTTGCTAAATTGCAGGCTGTACGCCCGCCCAGACTAGGGACAGCGCCTCAATCCAGCGGCTTATCCTCAGGGACGATTTCACATCTGAAACCAAGTAAATTTACAGGGCAAATCGTATAAGGCAAGCAAATACTTCATTATGCCACGCAATTACCAAATGTCTCAGTTAGCCAAGAGATACCTGATGGATGGAAGCAAGCAAGTCTAGATTTAATTGTTTTGGGATTAGATGAGTAGGATTGAACGAAAGGAAATTATTGCCATTGTTCCAATTCCGACAGCCAGTGCCGAACCAAAGCGATAAAGCGATCGCGCCGAGTTTCAAAATTAGCGGCAATCGAGATAAAACTGATACCGACTATCAACCCGATTACCCACTTAAAAAAGGAGTAACGGAAAACAAAAATTACTAACTGGTAAAAAGCAGTCAGTAAAAAGGTGGCGGTACCGACGTAGAGAAATGCCCGGACTCGGAAAGCCAATCCAGCAAAAATGAATAAAATACTCAAAATTCCCGGTATCAATCCAGTTTCTTGGTGTAGCAAAAATGCCGCTCCACAAATTACCCCAGCACCTACGCAACGAAATAGGTGGCGAGTCTGTTTGCGATTTGGTAGCGTCAACCCAGAATCGACTTGGGCAATATACAGCCAGGATAAGCCAATCGGCATAACGTACCACAAGTAATCGAAAAATTGTAATTCCAAAAACCACCGAAAAAGTGCCCAATTAATCAGTGCTAGGCTGATATAAGTAAAGCGAATTTGATTGGATAATTTGGCAATAAAAATATAAAATGCCGCTGTTATCAGCAAGCTAATCGGGTGAATTTCTACTCTAGTTTCCCAAATCATCACCAGTGGCAGAATATATGCCGCGTGCTGCCAAGGTCTTTTAGGCCATCTCCACTTTTCCCAAGGCAAAATATACAGAAAATAAGCCCAAACACAAGAAATGGGGGCTTTCCAAGGAACTAACGGGCCAGCCCAGAACTGCCCAATGGCTGTATAAAGCCAAAATATTCTGATGACACCTACTTCTAATAAACCTAGGTAAACCCAGACTTCTGCAATGGTAATCCTCCAGCTTTCACTGAATAAGGAAGGTGCTGAATTTTCCTCTGTCTTTAAAGGGACTTGGGAACTTTCCCTGTTTTTTGAGAGGGAAGAAAGGGCAAATCTGCGACCTTGAAAAATCGCGTATCGGATTAAAAACAAGCCAGTTCCTAATCCGAGAATTCGGCTAGCTGCAATGGGATTACCAATCGCCGCGATGAGTAAGCAACTGCTCCAAGCCCAATGAAGATGGGCAATTACTTTCAGTTCTTCAGCAGTAAGGTGTAAGTAATTTAGAAGCCAGGGGAATAGCAGGCGATAGGCATACATGATGCTGGTGCCGAGGGCGGACATGACAATGAATCCATCGCCCAAAGCTCCACCTGATGCTTGTAAAAGTTGATAGAACAAAAGTTCGTAGGCAGAAATGGATACTCCCAGAAGTCCCAAATAGAGGATGGGTTTAAGTTCCTGCCGTCGTCTGCCAACTCCAATCGCAATGAACGCGATCGCAAGCGTACACAATCCCGTCCAACTGGTAAAAGTATCCCACCGCAGAAGTGCCCCCAACACGCCGTATAGTAGCGGCAGGATATGCCACCTGTTCGGAACACTTTCGATTTGCGATCGCCGCCGCCATGCTTCTCCCAAAAGCTGCGTGCTTAAACCTAAGACGATATTTGCGATCGCTAAATTTATCACTGAGTGTTCAAAGAAGCCCAACGTCTCGGCTGTTAACAGTTCTAAACCCCAACCCAGTCCGTAAAATGCCCAATGATTCGGTTGTTGCCAACTGCGATAAGCGATCGCCCCAATTATCAACGTAACCGCAAGTAAATATTCCCCATCGGGAGAAGCAACCCCTTGGTAGACAAAAAGCGAATGCACCGTTAGCATCAACAGCTCAAAACTACATAACGCGATCGCCCAACCCTCAACCGCTTGTGCATAAAGTGCCGCTAACGTCCCATGACCACGCATCAGCCAGGTTCTGGCAAGCCATAAACCCACCACCGCGATCGCTCCAGCTAAAAACCAACCCGGTACCGAAAGGGGCGGCACTCCAGGCACACCATCCCCCAGCAGCACACCGAGAAAACTCAGGCTAAACCCGACGGTAATGACGGCTGCCGCCAGATGCCGTAAATAGCGCGTATTCACCAACATCAGCCCAGTTGCCATTCCTAAGCTAATGAATCTGCCTCCAGGTAGCACGAATGTGAGAATTTGTGCCATTCCCAAACTGACGACACTCAACCAACTCGCCAATGTGCGTTGCTTTCTAACAGTTTGGCTGGCAACTCCCGTCAAAGCCAAAGGTGTAATCAGCCAGAAAATGCCCCACTGCTGACGGCTAAAGGCATCGTTCCCGAATAAGGAAACATTTGCTAACAATAATTGATAACTGAGTCCCGCCAGTCCTAAACCGATGTGCCAAGCACTTTGCTTCCACAGAAGTGCGGAGGAGGGTAATAGGACGTGAAGCGTCCATTCGGCAACCATCACCGCCAACAAAATGCTTGCCCAAACTTCTGGGTGCAGATTGGGAAAAAAGCGGTCAATAGTAGAGAACAGCGTCAGCAACCCCACCAAGTGAGTGGAATACACCAGACTGACCCTGGTCGGAAGTCGGCGCTGTGTCACAATTGCCAGTGTCACAGTCGAAAACAACAGATTGAGCGATCGCAATGTGGGATTTAGTAAACTAATTAGACTCAGTACCACCCCCAAAGTGAGTGCCAGTTGTTCGCCAAAAGTAGCTAAATCGGTCTTAGCAGCTCGATGCAGCCAATCGCTGACCCCGACGATAAAAACAACGTAGGGAAATAAAACCAGGCTCAGCAAAGCCCAAGGAACCGTTTCCGAACCCGTCAGTTGTGTGCCAGTTGCGATCGCCCATTCTTGCACGGAAGCAGGAACTAACCGCCAAACCAGCCAAATCGTCTGTAAGCCAATCCCTAAAAATGCTGCCAGATCAACCTGTAGCCAAAAACGCTGCAATCGGCTGAAGAAAAACCACAAACCCAATCCGCTAACCGCTGTTGCTTGCCAGGGAACCGTTGTTCCTACCGAAACCAGCCAACCGAGGCACAACAAACTAATGCCCACTTTCTCCCACTGCAATTGGGGTGATTCGGTGGATGTTTCGGGTTGCTGTTGCGATAACCACGCCACCAGCCAGCCACAGATGCCAAGGGCTAATCCCAACTGCGTTACAGGTACTTGGACAATAAAAATTGTTCGTACCAGCAGCACCACCAAGGCATAAATCACTACCCCGGCTGGCAACTCAATCCCGATTCCCTTTTTTTCGATAGTCGCCGCAGCCTGTCGGTGACGAACTTGATAGAACGCGAGGAGGGACGTTCCCACCATTCCCAGATAAACGGCGATGACGGGAAATCCTGACAAATTCCAGCCCCAATGCAGGTAACTGAGTCCCAGAAGATTCAATGCTGGCAACGCTTCCAGTAGCCCCAGCCGTCCAGAAGCCGCCAATCGCCAATTTTTCAATACTTGGAAAGTAATCCCCGTCAGGACAACGGATGCGATCGCAACTACTATCAGATTGACGGGATTCTGCCACAACCCAAAGCTATCCATTGCCCAAAAATTCACGGGCATTAACAGTAGGGTGACAATTTGCAACGTCTGCGCCGTCAATTGCAAACTGGGTTGGCGATTCGCCCAAGCGCTTACCCGCCAAAAAATCAAGGTATACGCTAATAAAACCCCATACTGCCCAGCAGCAGGAAATCTTTCCCATTGAGTGGCGGCTAGCACCCCGGAGGACACCACCACCATGAACACTCCTAAAAACAGCAGCCACCGGATGCTGAGTTCTGCCATCAGCGACTGCCATATCCCTGGGATCGCTTTGGGATGTTGACGAGAAGCATTCTTACCAGTTGCTGCTGGTAGTAACTGCGAATCAGAAGATATCGTAATTTGAGGCGTTACTTGAGGCGTTGGTTTGGGCGTTACTGCAACTGGTGGCAACGCACAGACTAAGTATTTTTGACTTAAATCGCTAACCTGAGCCTCAGAAATCAAACCCAAGCGCAGCCAAACATCTAGTCCTTCCAATAACTGAGGCTGCGAATTGCTAATCGTTACTTTAATGTTGATGGAGCGGTCATGTGAAGATGACATCAGCAGCCACCCTAAAGATGAATACTCAAATCATCTTCTTGATTGAAGGATTAGCTGTGGTTATTGTGACACTTTAGGGTATTGAAAGCACGCTTGTCCGGCGGGCACTGTCCACCAGACGCTTACTCTTTATCTTTATCCCCTAGTGCTTCTTTTTGCTGCTGATAGCGCTGTTTAAACAGACGCTGCTGTAGCTGGTGTTCCACAATCGGGGCGGGATAATTACAGCGATCGCGTTCATTCGCCGGTATCTTCCCACTGACGAGATATTCTGTATTTACAGACCTGAGTTCTGGCACCCATTTCCGGATATATTCCCCGTCTGGATCGAATTTCTGCGATTGAGAAGCTGGGTTAAAAATTCGGACTGGCTTGGGGTCCATCCCGCTAGAAGCACTCCACTGCCAGCCGCCATTGTTCGCAGAAAGATCCCAGTCATAAAGCTTTTGCATGAAGTATTTTTCCCCCAAGCGCGGATCGATCAGCAAGTCTTTAGTGAGAAAACTGGCAACAATCATCCGACAGCGGTTGTGCATCCAGGCTGTTTGATTCATCTGGCGCATTGCTGCATCGACAATCGGGTAGCCGGTTCTCCCCTCGCACCAAGCTTGGAAATGTTCTGGATGGTTGTCATAAGGGAAATTTTTGAGCGTTTCCCGGAAGGCACCCTCGGCTAATTCTGGGAACCAATACATCGCGTGTTGATAGAATTCTCGCCATGCTAGTTCTTGTTGCCATGTGCGGATATGGGTGTCTTCTGACTCGCTGTGACTGTGTTCTAATACCTTCAGCGTGGCATCCCAAACAGTACGAATACCGATTACACCAAATTTCAAAGCAGCGCTGAGTTGAGAGGTGCCGCTAACCGCTGGAAAATTCCGCTGTTCTTTATATTCTGCGATCGCTTGATCGCAAAATGCTGCCAGCTTTTCTTGCGCCGCCTTCTCCCCTGGGGCACTCACCAGTTCATTTTCCCAAATAAATCCTAAATCCTGAGCTGTAGGCAGTTCACCCGCACCCGCTTGTTGTGCTTTCTGCTGTTCTTCTGGGGTAAGTCCCTCGGCATTTTGGAGTTCTGGTGCGGGTTTAGCCTTGGGTTTACTACTCCAATTTCTCCAGAACGGAGTATAAACCGTGTACGGCTGATTAGAACCTGAGCGAATCTCCTCTGGTGCGTGTAATAGCTGATCCCAGTGATTTTGGACAAAAATACCCTTTTCTTTCAGGACTTCGCTAATAGTGCGATCGCGTTCTTTTGAATAAGGCTCGACATCCCAATTCCAGAATACAGCCTTCGCATTTAGCGCCGCCGCCAAAGCTGGGATTGCTTGAGTCGGATTGTCATGAAGGATCAACAATTGACTACCAGCCTTTACGTAGCGTTCTTGGAGTGACTGCAAACTGCCAATCATATAAGTCACTCTTGCCGGTGCCACATCATCCCTGTTCAAAATATTCGGATCTAAGCAGAAAACTCCTACCACCTTTGGACTTTGCTGCCGTGCAGCAGCCAATCCTAGATTGTCCGAAATGCGTAAATCGCGGCGGTGCCAAAACAAAATCAGGTCAGACATTCAATCCTTGCTTTTCAAATAACTCGCTTATGTTTGACAGTTTAAAAGGTGACAACACCGTGTGTATCACTCCTGCGAGTGACTGCAAACTAAACGGCTATAGCAATCCTCACTGATTCGTGAAGGCGAGATCCGCGACTTCTTTAAAGTCGCGGATCTGAACCGCTGGTATCTTACAAATCAAACAAGATTCCTATATAGCGTTTCTCAGGTGGGTGGAATATATTGCAGGTCTAATGCTCGGTAGAGACATGACATATCATGCCCCTACTGATGTATCGCACCTAATTGAGAATTGAAATAATCTTATATCTGACTATTAAAATATAAAAAATTAGCCAGTTTAAGCTGGCTAATTTTGTGTAGTCGCAGACTTTAACCTAACGAACTATTGTAAAAAAGGACGAGCTAAGAAAAAACTAGAAATCGATTTAGCATCTACTGGTTCACCCGCCAGAATTGCTTGCTCTAATTCCTGGGGAGTCATCAAAATCGTTTCAATATCTTCGTCAACATCTTGACTGGGAGGTATCTCCAAACGTTCTAAATCTTGCGCTAAAAAAGCGTAGATAAATTCATCTGAATAACCGGGAGCAAGGGAAAACTTACCTAAATTTTGCCATTTGTGAGCGCGATATCCGGTTTCTTCTTCAATTTCGCGCTTAATAGTCTCCTCTGGAGCTTCATTCGGTTCTATCGTTCCAGCCGGGAACTCCAAAAGACGCCCCTGTACAGCAAAACGATACTGCCTCAATAGGATCAACTTCCCTTCTGAGGTTACAGGAACAGCCAGCGCACCACCAGGATGCCGAATGCATTCCCAGTCTCCCTCTACTTGGTTCGGGAGGCGCAGACGGCTGACTTCAAAATTAAATTTACGCCCCTGGTAGAACAAGCGTTGTTTGAGGACTTCAGGGGGTTCTTGACCCAGTGCCATAGGAAACTACAAACGACGGACTTCTGAACAGTCTACAGCCTGAACGAGTTGCGCGATCGCACATCCAGAAACTGGATCGAGCCAATCTGGTGCAATTTCCGCTAAAGGCACCAGCACAAACGCTCTTTCTCTCATCCGAGGGTGAGGCAACTGGAGAGGCGGAACCTCCCCACCTTGAGTGTCCAAAATCACATCATCAAAGAGCAATAAATCAAGGTCAAGTGTTCTCGCCCCCCAGCGCTCTTGACGGACGCGACCAAAGCGATTTTCAATTTCCAACAGCGCCTCTAATAATTGCTGAGGCTTCATCTGAACGTGCAGCAGGGCACAACCATTCAAATAATCTGGTTGAGGTGGCCCTACAGCCTTCGTTTGATACCAACTAGACTGGGCTTGCAGAGTAATTCCAGGAGTTCGGTTCAGCCTTTCTAGAGCAGCCTCTAGAGTGGCGCGGGAGTCGCCGAGGTTGCTACCAAGAGCAACTGCGCTTCGCCCACCCTTTGCTAACGCAGTTTTTGCGTATGTCATGATTCCAGCCTGACCCCTTCAGGTGCGGCTATAAAGAAACTTAGCCTGCCTACACAGGCTAAACAAATTCAGTCGAATCGAAGATTAGGACGCTTAGGTGTTTGAAGCTCCTCTGCCCAAAACTTGCTGTTTTAAGGTCTGGAAGTCTTGAGATAGTTCTTTGCGGCTTTCAGCAGTAAGTAAGTAACGATAAACGAACCAAGCCGTATATCCGATGCCAATCAGCTGTAGGGTTGGCGCTATCAACGGCAAGCTATGAATCGCCGTTAGCAAAGCCACTGTTATCCTTAATGTGACTAACACTGCTAAGAGTAGTCCAAGGGTAATGAGCGATCGCTGGTAGGAGGAAAAAAAGTTGCCCGCATAACTTGGCATCTTTTCTAAAAACCTAGCGATTTGTGCCCACACCTGCTGCACTTGCCCAGTATAGGCTTGAGTAGACGACACTTGTAACTCCGAAGGTGTTGCTTCTACGTTTTGTACATTGACTTCTACTGAAGGATTTTCAGATTCAAGCCTACTTTCAGAAGAGGGAGTTTCAGGATTCATATCAATTTTTGGGAATGACAACAACTTGATGTCTTGGTTGGTTATGGGAGTGTTTCTTCTAGTTCTGCTTTTTCTAATCAAGAAGTGAAGAACAGACTCTGCTACCAAGTTATTATCTATTGGGGTGATAAAAATCAAGCATCCTGAGGTACAAGTAGCAAAACTACCAAGCTGGAACACCGAACGCTCGTTTTCTCCTTTAAAAATTGACAAGCTTTCCCGCAACCGGCTGTAGCATTGGTTCAGCACTCTATAGAAAGCTCTGTGAAACTTACTCAGTCCACTATCGATCTCACTCAAGCAGCAGCTAGTGAAATTAAGCGTTTGCAATCCAAGCGTCAAAACGCCAACGCTCTATTATTTCGTCTAGCAGTTCAATCAGGTGGTTGTTCTGGCATTTCCTATACTTTCAGCTTTGATGAAGCTGTGAAGGCAGACGATAGACTGTATGAATGCAATGGCATTAGAGTATTGGTTGATGCTCAAAGCCTAGCCTACCTCAATGGTCTCACCTTAGATTACTCAGAGGATCTCATGGGCGGCGGGTTTCGCTTCCACAACCCAAACGCTAAAGAAAGTTGTGGTTGCGGTAATTCTTTCTCTATTGATGAGCCGCTTGCCGACTCTGCCATCCCAGAAGCTTAATCTCCAGCTCCTTTAAATTGACAGAACCCCTGACAGATGATAAACTCAGAATTTGTCTGCATTTGGAACTAGCAAGGATTCAGTAACCCCAGTAACTCATGCCCACAATCCAGCAGCTCATTCGTAACGAGCGCCTAAGTACACAGAAGAAAACTAAGTCACCAGCCCTAAAAAGCTGCCCGCAACGTCGTGGTGTCTGCACCAGAGTATATACAACGACGCCTAAAAAGCCAAACTCAGCCCTGCGGAAAGTGGCAAGAGTCCGTTTGACTTCAGGTTTTGAAGTAACGGCATATATTCCTGGTATCGGTCACAATTTGCAAGAACACTCGGTTGTGATGATTCGGGGGGGACGGGTTAAGGACTTGCCCGGAGTCCGTTACCATATTATTCGCGGAACCTTAGATACCGCTGGGGTTAAGGATCGCCGTCAGGGTCGTTCTAAGTACGGTACAAAACGTCCCAAGGCAAAGTAAGCGGAGTGTCTATCTGCATTGGTACAGTCACAATTGATGGCTTCCGTTTTGCAGAAAAGACAAAACGCTCATACGGCTCGAAAGCTCCCGAATCTCGTGCCAATTGCACAGGAAATGTGTGAAGATATCCGCTTACGAGCGGATGCCGATGAACCCCCGGTATCGGTGGTAGAGTTGGATTGAGGATGTTTTTACTGGATTCCGTGCGGGAAGACGCATCAGAGATGTTGTAAACACGTAGATAAGCACCCGTTAAAGCGAGTGTATGCGAATCCAGTAGGATGTATCCAAATCCGTAGAAGGTTGCTTCAGTTCCTCAAACCAAAAAATTGGGAAATTAATGCGCCAGGGAGACAACCGTTGCTGGCATTTAGGGAAAACCTCAATGTCCTCAATGTAGGTAGGGAAGAGTTTCACAGTCGGGCGAAATCTCTACCTTAGTAGAAGGCGGCTCTCTAGAACCCGCAAAGACTTGTTGAAAAAAATCCCATCTCAGGCACGAACATTGGGAGGGATCGTAAAAATTCTGTATTTTATTCATTGAAGGCTTAGTATGTCTCGTCGTACCGTTGTTAAAAAGCGTCCTGTTCCCCCTGATTCGATGTATAACAGCCGTCTTGTCAGTATGATGGTGCGGCGGATTATGCATAGTGGCAAGAAATCTATTGCGACTGGGATTATCTATGATGCGCTAAAAACCATCGAAGAACGGATTGGAGCAGATCCCCTAGAGACTTTTGAGAAAGCAGTTCGGAATGCGACCCCTTTGGTGGAAGTCAAGGCTCGTCGAGTGGGTGGTGCCACCTACCAGGTGCCAATGGAAGTCCGCCCTGACCGTGGAACTGCGCTAGCGCTGCGTTGGCTAATTCAGTTTGCTCGTTCTCGCCCAGGCCGCACAATGGCTGGGAAGCTCGCAAATGAGCTGCTTGATGCCGCTAATGAGACAGGGAATGCGATTCGCAAACGCGAAGAAACTCACCGAATGGCTGAAGCGAATAAGGCGTTTGCTCACTATCGATACTAAGCACTACTACAGACGCGAGATCGGTTATTGCGACTGTTTTACTCGCGTCTGTACGAGCTGAAAATTTTAAATAAAGTATACAATTTTAAACGAGATAGAACGCATAGCACATTACTAGCTATGCGGCACAGAGGAAGGAGGTAGCTGTGGCACGTACCGTCCCGCTAGAGAGAACACGCAACATCGGAATTGCTGCCCATATTGATGCGGGCAAGACAACAACAACAGAAAGGATTCTGTTCTATTCCGGTATCGTTCATAAAATTGGCGAAGTCCACGAAGGCACAGCAACGACTGACTGGATGGAGCAAGAGCGGGAAAGAGGTATTACCATTACCGCCGCTGCGATTAGCACGAGCTGGCGGAATCACCAAATCAACATCATTGATACCCCTGGTCACGTAGACTTCACGATTGAAGTGGAACGTTCAATGCGGGTGTTGGATGGCGTGATTGCTGTGTTCTGCTCGGTGGGAGGCGTGCAGCCTCAATCTGAGACTGTATGGCGACAGGCAGATCGGTATAAGGTGCCTCGGATCGCTTTTATTAACAAAATGGATCGGACTGGGGCGAACTTTTACAAAGTTTATAACCAGATACGCGATCGCATGCGGGCAAATGCTGTCCCCATTCAAATTCCTATTGGTGCTGAAAGCAACTTTGAGGGAATTGTAGACCTAGTTCGGATGCGAGCCTACCTCTACAAAGACGATCAGGGCAAAGAAATTGAGGAAATAGACATTCCTGCAAACCTTCAGGAGGTAGCCCAAGAGTACCGCACTAAGCTCATCGAATCTGTAGCAGAAACCGATGATGCCCTGACGGAAAAATATTTGGAAGGCGAAGAACTGACCGAACCAGAGATTCAAAAGGCGTTGCGTAAAGGCACAATTGCTGGCACAATTGTCCCGCTGTTGTGTGGTTCTGCCTTTAAAAATAAGGGTGTCCAGCTGCTGTTGGATGCCGTGGTAGATTATCTACCCGCTCCTATTGACGTTCCTCCAATTCAAGGACTATTGCCAGATGGCACTGAGGTAGTAAGGCACGCTAGCGATGACGAACCAGCGGCTGCTTTAGCTTTCAAGATTATGGCAGACCCCTATGGACGCTTGACATTCATTCGGGTATATTCTGGCGTGATCAAAAAAGGCAGTTACATCCTCAACTCAACCAAGGATAAAAAGGAACGCATCTCCCGCTTGATCGTTCTCAAAGCTGACGAACGAATCGAAGTAGATGAAATGCGGGCTGGTGACTTAGGTGCAGCTTTAGGTCTGAAAGAAACCTATACGGGCGATACCATCTGTGACGAAAACTCACCAGTGATTCTGGAGTCTCTGTTTATACCAGAACCTGTAATATCCGTAGCAGTGGAACCCAAAACTAAGCAGGATATGGAGAAGCTCTCCAAGGCTCTGCAATCGCTCTCAGAAGAAGACCCGACGTTCCGAGTTCATATTGACCCAGAAACCAACCAGACAGTAATTGCGGGGATGGGCGAACTGCACCTAGAGATTCTCGTAGATCGGATGATGCGAGAATTCAAAGTAGAAGCCAACGTTGGTGCGCCGCAAGTTGCCTACCGCGAAACCATTCGCAAGGCTGTCAAAGCTGAAGGGAAATTTATCCGTCAGAGCGGTGGTAAAGGTCAGTACGGTCACGTTGTGATTCAAGTCGAGCCAGGAGAGCCGGGGACTGGTTTCGAGTTTGTCTCCAAAATTGTTGGGGGTATAGTACCTAAAGAGTACATAAACCCAGCAGAGCAAGGGATGAAAGAAGCCTGCGAATCGGGTATTGTAGCTGGATATCCGGTGATTGACCTCAAGGCGACGATGGTGGATGGCTCTTACCACGAGGTAGATTCCTCAGAAATGGCTTTCAAAATCGCAGGCTCAATGGCGATTAAAGAAGCTGTAATGAAGGCTTCACCAGTGCTATTGGAGCCTATGATGAAAGTTGAGGTGGAAGCTCCAGAAAACTTCCTTGGGGATGTGATGGGAAACCTCAACTCCCGTCGCGGTCAGATTGAAGGCATGAACTCGGAACAAGGCATTACAAGAGTAACAGCCAAAGTTCCGCTTGCAGAGATGTTTGGCTATGCGACGGATATCCGGTCGATGACCCAAGGGCGGGGTATCTTCTCAATGGAGTTTAGCCATTACGAAGAAGTTCCTCGCAACGTGGCTGAAACCATCATCGCCAAGAGCAAAGGGAACACATAAATCGGTCTGTAGTCTTTGGTCAGTTGTCAGTAGAAAAGCCAACTGACAACTGACAACTGACAACTGGCAAAGGAAAAAGGAAAAAGGAACAGGTAATACATGGCACGCGCAAAGTTTGAACGCACTAAACCCCACGTCAATATCGGCACGATTGGTCACGTTGACCACGGTAAAACGACCTTAACCGCTGCCATTACGATGACTCTGGCAGCAATGGGTCGGGCGAAAGCAAAGGGTTATGCCGACATTGATGCAGCGCCGGAGGAAAAGGCTCGCGGTATTACCATCAATACCGCCCACGTTGAGTATGAAACCGAATCTCGCCACTATGCCCACGTGGACTGCCCAGGTCACGCGGACTATGTGAAGAACATGATCACGGGTGCAGCTCAAATGGATGGTGCCATTCTGGTGGTGTCGGCGGCAGATGGCCCCATGCCTCAGACGCGGGAACACATCCTCCTGGCTAAGCAAGTTGGCGTTCCCCGGCTAGTTGTCTTCTTGAACAAGCAAGACATGGTGGACGATGAAGAATTGTTGGAACTGGTAGAACTGGAAGTCCGGGAACTGCTAAGTTCTTATGAATTCGACGGTGACAATATTCCCATCGTCGCCGGCTCGGCGCTACAAGCGTTGGAAGCGATGGCTGCCAATCCCAAGACCCCACGGGGTGAGAATGAGTGGGTAGATAAAATCTACAAGTTGATGGATGAGGTCGATGCTTACATTCCTACTCCAGAGCGGGATATTGATAAGCCCTTCCTGATGGCTGTGGAAGACGTATTCTCCATCTCAGGGCGCGGTACCGTTGCGACTGGTCGGATTGAGCGGGGCAAAGTCAAAGTTGGGGAAACTGTTGAGCTGGTGGGAATTCGAGACACTCGCAGCACAACAGTAACTGGCGTGGAAATGTTCCAGAAGACCTTGGATGAAGGGATGGCTGGCGATAACGTCGGCGTTCTACTTCGGGGTTTGAAGAAGGAAGATATTGAGCGAGGTATGGTGCTAGCCAAGCCTGGTACAATTACTCCTCACACTCAGTTTGAGTCTGAAGTGTACATCCTTCAGGAAAAAGAAGGCGGTCGGAAAACACCGTTTTTTGCTGGCTATCGTCCTCAGTTCTACGTGCGGACAACCGACGTAACTGGAACCATCAAAGCTTTCACCTCGGATGATGGCTCTAACGCCGAGATGGTGATGCCAGGAGACCGGATCAAAATGACCGTTGAGTTGATCAACGCGATCGCAATTGAGCAAGGGATGCGCTTCGCGATTCGTGAAGGCGGTCGCACCATTGGTGCTGGCGTCGTCTCCAAGATCCTAAAGTAGGATTTTGACCAACAAATAAGGAGCAGAGAAGCATATGCTTTTCTGCTCCTTATCTGTGTCCTTGAAATCAGATGCTAAACTCCAAGAGCTGTACGTGTACGGCAAAAAACCGCCGTCCTAGTAACAACTAAAACCTAACAAATAACCACTAATTAGAACCTGGACAACTGAAAATGGCAACTATCCAGCAGCAAAAAATTCGCATTCGCTTGAAGGCTTTTGACCGGCGTTTGCTTGACACCTCTTGCGAAAAGATTGTCGATACGGCAAACCGGACACAGGCAACAGCTATTGGCCCCATTCCCTTACCAACCCGGAAGAAAATTTACTGTCTTTTGCGCTCTCCTCACGTTGATAAGGATTCGCGGGAACATTTTGAAACTCGGACTCACCGCCGCATCATTGACATTTATCAGCCTACCTCCAAGACAATTGACGCTTTGATGAAACTGGATTTGCCAGCAGGCGTTGATATTGAAGTCAAACTTTAAATACACGCTCTTGTGAGTCTGCATTTGACGAAGCCCTTTAGAGATACCTCTAAAGGGCTTCGTCGTTGGGATTCTAGGAAAGAGATCGGTTAAAGTAAGTAAAGAATCGCACGTACAGCAAGTATAGGGACAATGGCATCCTCTTCCTCAATCGCAGTTCGAGAACTCCCCCTGTTTCCACTGCCCGAAGTGGTGCTATTTCCAGGGAGACCTTTACCGCTACATATTTTTGAATTTCGCTACCGAATCATGATGAACACGATTCTGGAGAGCGATCGCCGTTTTGGGGTTTTGATGTGGGACCCAGTTCAAAGTAAACCAGCTGCCGTGGGATGCTGCGCTGAAATTATCCACTTCCAGCGTCTTCCCGATGACCGAATGAAAATCTTGACCTTGGGACAGCAGCGGTTTAGGGTCTTAGAGTACGTCCGCGAAAAGCCTTATCGCGTCGGTTTGGTGGAATGGATTGAAGACCATCCACCAGAAAAAGACCTCAGAACCTTAGCCTCTGAGGTTGAACAACTGCTCAGAGATGTGGTACGGCTCTCATCCAAGTTGACCGACCAAGACATGGAGCTACCAGAAGACTTGCCCACCCTCCCCAGAGAATTATCCTACTGGGTTGCCAGCAATCTTTACGGGGTGGCATCTGAACAGCAAGCCCTTCTGGAAATGCAAGATACGACAACCCGCCTAGAGCGAGAAGCCGAAATTCTCACTTCTACTCGCAATCATCTCGCGGCTCGTACCGTCCTCAAAGATGCGCTCCAGTAAGTTTCATTAGTTGTTAGTCATTAGTCTTCAAGGATTAGTTCAGTGCAAAAACCTTAACTAATCACTGATTCAGAACTAATGACTAAGGACTAAACACGAGCATCTGCTCGCAAGTCATACCAGCCATACCAGTGACGAACTGCAAGCCATACAGCGCCCAAGAGAGCGGCTACGCTGAGAGTGAGTCCCGTGTAAGGAACGACGAGTCCTAAGACTGGCACAACCGCACCAGCAATCGTGCAAATGACGGCGGCAAGAGACGCACGGCGGTTTGACCCCAATCCCCACGCTAAGGCTAGCAAGACGATAGAGATGAGAGTCCAAGCCAGCTTGACATCAATCAGGCGGCTAAGATAAGTCAAAGTTAGCAGACAAGCGAAGAAAATACCGCCAGCGATCGCTACATTTCTGAGGCTCATGGGTAGCGACATATAAAGCAATAATATCCACCACAAGAATACGGCTGGTGCGAGTAACAGCAACCGGGGAAGGATACCTGTGTTGCGAATTGGGCCAGTCGAAGTAAAGACACCAAATGGATTTTGGACTGAAACGTTGTCGTCAAATACCCAGGTGAATCGAGTGCCTTGTCCCTCAACCTTACTTTCTGTGGGGATAATCCCACTAGCAAAATCCGCTCCAGGGAAGTTCGCCAGCGCGGTGAGGCGGAAATTGGAGAGTAATTGCCCGGTGGCACTATAAACCCAGCGCGGCCCGCCTTGAGCTTTATAGCTGACTTTAAAACTAGCTACTTGTCCAGGTTCGAGACGGAATGGAAAACCATAGTCACCGGGATTTGCTTGCTGGAGGCGAGTCCCGTCCCGCTCTACCTTATAGCTTTGCAGCAGTGAGTAACCGGCAGGCGGCGGGACTTCAAAGAAAAAATTGCTAACATCGGTCAGCGGGTTGGTAACTTTATAATCGGCACTGTAGTCAACGCGATAAATTGCGCGACGATCTTGGGCATCTGTGCTTTGGTCAATTTTTACCTGAACTTGCGATTCGCTCAGAGTTAGCAAACGGCTAACTTCTCGCGTATCGTTGACTTTGACGATTTTACCCTCAACTTGAGTGGTATAAGTGTAAGGCTCTTTGAGGACATAGCGCACTTGGGGTGCAGGTTGCTCTAGCCTGTCACCGGCAACACTGGCAGCTACCTGAGCGACCCGTGCTTGTTCCCAGTGGTGGTACCGATTGCCTAAAGTTGAGCTAAGAAAAAATCCTCCTACCATGAGAATTAAAACCAAGGCAGCGTGGGGTAGACTTCGCAGTAATCGGGAGTAGCGAACAACCCACTCACCCATGAAAATCGCTTGTTCTGGTTGATCTCGACGGAGAGAGAAATTTAGCAGCGCGATCGCAATTCCCAACGCACCAACTAGAAACACAATGATGAGGAAGGTACTCAGTACCTGCCCCCCAAATTTCATTAGCTCAGCCGGATGCGTTAAATCGGGCAATCCGGGAATGCCTTGAGCAGATTGAAACATAAAAGTTTGGGATTTTGTAGAGACGCTCGATATAGCGTCTGGTTTGAGTTTTAAAGACTACAGTCCCAAGACTAGAGTTTCCCTACCGGCAGAATTGAATAGCTACCAAAGATTTTGAGCGTTTCGGTATAAGTGGATAATTCTTCTAACGCGGATTGAACCGATGCCTCTGTAGTGTTCGCTTCCAAGTCAATAAAGAACAGATAGTCGCCAAGACTCCGCTTCGTCGGGCGAGATTCAATTCGACTCAAGTTAATGTCACGACTGGCAAACACTTGAAGCAGTTTGGCGAGTGCCCCAGGTACATTGGCAGGAACGCTGAACGCCAAAGAAGTACAATTGCCTCCAGTAGCGGGTTGTAAACTCAGCACCCAGAACCGCGTGTAGTTGTCAACATAATCATTAATCGGGCAAACCAGAATCGGTAGATTGTAGAGTTGAGCAGCTCTAGAGGAAGCGATCGCCCCCGCTGTTTTGTCCTCATCCAGATACTTGAGAGCTTCCGTCGTCGCATTTGTCGGTACCAGCTGCACCTGCGGCAGAAACCGCTCCAGCCACCCCTGGCACTGAGCCAAAGCCTGTGGGTGAGAATAAACGGTCTGAATTGCCTCTAAATTCGGCGCTCGTGACATCAGAGCATGAGAAATTGGCAGTACCAAAGCTTGTTGAATTTGCAGCGTATCTAACTGCCACAGGGTATCCAACGTTGTCGTAACACTGCCCTCAACCGAATTTTCTACCGGCACCACAGCTAGATCCACTTGTCCCTGCGCTGCGGCTCGGAGTGTCTGAGCAATGCTGGGATAGGGACATAACAACGCTTCCTTTCCCATCTGGGTTAGCCAGCTAACATAAGCCAAAGCAGCGGCTTCTGCGTAAGTGCCAGGAGGTCCTAAGTGTGCAACGGATACGACCATTAAAGCTAGCCCTTTATTTTTCCGTGATAGTCATTCTGACACCTTTTTTACCTTTCTCAGAAAGTCGGTGCTAACGAGGCTGTCCCTCGCAAGGGATAGAGTGGAGGTACTTTACGCCCTATCCCAGTGTCTATTTCTTATGCCTCCGAAAGAGGAGACCTGCTTCATAAATTTTTATAATTACAGAATGCTTTAGTTGATGCCTTCTTTACTAGGACGGATTTTAGCTCCAGAAAAAATTCTGTCCGCTTTTTTAAGAACTGTAAAGTAAAATTAATTTAATTTAGCGTACAGAATTACATTCTGTTACCATCCTCTCATGCAAACTCAATTTGTTGCCTCCCAATCTGTTCAAATTGCTGTTCCGGAACAACCTGTTCCCATTCAGCATTATTTGCGCCAGCCCCAACGTCTTGTGCAGGCTCTAGTCGATCCGACTCGAATTGAACAACTCAGTGACGAGCTTTTTCGTTTGAAAATGCGTCCCTTAAGCTTTATGACCCTGAGCATTCAACCAATTGTGGATTTAAGAGTATGGGCAGAGTCGGATGGAACAGTTCATTTAACATCTACAAATTGCGAACTGCGTGGTGTTGAATATATCAACCAACGCTTTGCTCTCAATTTAATTGGTAAGCTTTCTCCGTGCGAATTGAATGGAACAACTCATCTCAAAGGAAAAGCAGATTTAGAGGTCAAAGTAGAGCTGCCGCCGCCTTTTTTGTTTACCCCTAAGCCGTTTTTAGAAGCGACTGGAAATGCTCTACTCAAAAGTGTACTGTTAACTATCAAACAACGATTGATGCATCAGTTACTTTTAGACTATCGTCTGTGGGCAAACGCTACTAATTCTCAGTCCTCTGCAATTAGCAATCAGCCTTCCGAAAGTTTTGAGTTTTGAAATTATTAGAGCGGTTTTGCTCGTTTTATCTGTTGTCTCAGCAATATGTTTGGATAAACCCGCTTGTACTCAATTGCTCAGGAGTAGGGCATCAGTAAATTGTTTTTATTGATTACCCACCCGACAGGGACTAAAAGACATTCGATGCAAGCGCGAAGGACCGTATTGTTGCAGAGCTAAGAGATGCGGAGCAGTACCGTAACCTTTATTCGCTGCTAAATGATAGGCAGGATACTGGGTGGCGAAACGCATGATTAAGTCGTCGCGCCACACTTTGGCAACAATGCTGGCCGCAGCAATGACCAGCGATCGCTCATCACCCTTCACAAGATTCTGTTGCGGTACCGCCAAGTCTGGCAGCGACCACTTCCCATCAACCAGACACATCTGCGGCTGCACCTTTAGCTTAGTGACAGCCCGCTTCATCGCCAATAACGACGCCTGCAAGATGTTGATCTGGTCAATTTCCTGATTGTTGGCATAGCCGATTTTCCAGTCAAGCGCGATCGCTTGAATGTGTTCTGCCAGTTTGCTGCGCCGATAGCTAGACAGCTGTTTGCTGTCTCTAACCCCAGCGGCTGCAAGTTCCTCAAAAGCAGACTTGGGTAGAATTACAGCCGCCGCTACCACCGGCCCAAATAAGGCTCCGCGCCCCACTTCATCCACACCGGCAACCAGTTCCCAATCGCCAGCTAACTCTGGCAGATCTGCTAGGTTGAAATTCGGTTTACGGATTCGCTTTACGACGGCGGGGGCATTTTGCACTTCCGGCGACACGATCTTTGACTCCTTGAGAATTTAGCTTCTGACGAATGAAGGATGAATCATAACAGTATGGAACTGAATTTTTAGGTAAATACCTACAGTCTTTCTCGTTTCATCCTTCATCCGGCGCATTAGCGCCGCTTCGCTAACATCCTTCAGCCTTCAGAAGCCTCCGTTGCAGAAGACCGACGACGACGCCGCCGGTTTATCACGGGGCTACTTTCGGCTTCATTAGAGGATGCAGAAGAAGCACTCTCCACAGTGTCTTCTTCCCTAGGAGCTTCGGGTTCGGGCATTACCACAGGCATCACCAACTGAGTTGGTGGTTCCTCGTCCGTTGTCTCATCTCCCCCATCTCTCATCTCATCTTCCTCGTAGGCGGAGGATATATAAGAGAATTTCTCGTCAAGCGCGGACTCTACGCCAGGAATATCCCTATCTATGATGTTATCTATGACGCTGACAGCTTCTCTGTTTGGTTCTACAGACGGTGCAGGTGCAGTTTGGGCAGACTCTCCGGGTAAGGTGACAGAAACAATCGCTGATTTAGGATTTTTGACCTGCCGATTCAGGAGTACCAACGGAGAAATTCCCATTAAAGCATAGATATCTTGTTGCTCTGGGGTCATTTCAATCGAAACAATCTCCGGCGGTTCAACTTCCTGCCTGGAAGGCTTAGGACGCTCCGGTCTTGACGCCCGACGACCTTCTTCCACAGCGGGTAAAACGGGCAATGGCGCTGCTGTAAATACCTCGGTATCTCTGGATACTTCTGGTTCTGCCACCGGACTCTGTCTGAAATGATTCACCAGTGGCGGAGAAGTCGAGACTCGAACGGGATTTTTAGTGATTTCCTCTCTTGCAGGAGGTTCGCCAATACGGCGGCGACGACGACGGCGATTATTGTTATTGACTCCTCCCCGTTCCTGATAACTGGGATGATGCATCAAATCCATTGCGTCATCATCATCATCATCATCAACAGCTAAATCTAAGGCTTCGCTGCGACTTTCACGGATGTCTGGGAGGGGCATTTCCCGGACGCCAAGTTCGTTTCGTTCGTTTCGATAAGGTGCCGTCCGGACTTCCCTTACAGGCACTGGCATAGAATGCTCGGCAATTTCCCCGCCATTTCGGGCAGGCTCACCCGGAAGGCGAACTTGATGCCCCAAGCCGCCGCAGGTCGGGCACGCCTGACTAAACAATTCGTAAATATTTTGACCTTGACGCTTCCGGGTCAGTTCTACTAAGCCGAGTTCTGAGAGTTGAGCAATCTGCGGTCTTGCTTTATCTACTTTCAGTGCTTTGTTAAAATGTTCCAGTACTTGCAGCTGGTCTCGCCGCTGATCCATGTCAATAAAGTCAACAATAATCACACCGGCGATATTCCGAAGCCGCAGTTGGCGGGCAATTTCCGTTGCTGCCTCGCTGTTAGTCCAGAGGACGGTTTCGCGGGCTGTTGCGGAGCGGGTAAAGGAACCGGAGTTGACATCTATGACCGTCAATGCTTCCGTCGGCTGAATGATAATGTAGCCACCGGAAGGAAGATCAACTCTAGGCTTGAGGGCTTCTCGAATGGCAGCATTGACGCGGAAGTATTCTAAAATCGGGAGACGCTCGCGGTGATGGTCGATCAAAACCCCTTCAGGCGATCGCCCTCCGCTCCAGCTAAGTAAGTATTGCTTAACTCGTTTGACTCCCGTGTGGGAATCTACCACAATGCGATTGACTTCCGCACTGTACATATCTCGCAGGACGCGCTGAATGAAATCATCGTCTCGATTCAACAGCGCTGGTGCCCTGGTGGAGTTTACCTCTTGCTGAATTGCCTCCCACTGTTTTTGCAGAGACTCTAAATCTTCAATGATGGCTTCTTCCGAGCGTCCTTCTGCTTCTGTCCGCACGATCAGCCCCATACCTGCGGGTTTAATCAGAACCGCTAACGCTCTTAGGCGGTTGCGTTCGCTCTCACTCTTGATTTGCCGAGACAGACTTACACCCCGTCCGAAGGGCATCAACACTACATAGCGTCCGGGTAAGCTGACGTTTCCGGTAAGCCGGGGGCCTTTGTTGCCCGTCGGCTCTTTCATCACTTGTACCAATACTTTCTGCTGGGGTGTCAGCAGTTCTGTTATCGCACCCGCAGAGCGTTTTAGCCGCAACGGACCCAAGTCAGTAACATGAATAAAGCCATTTCGCTCTGTATCTCCAATGTTTACAAAGGCAGCATCTATCCCAGGTAAGACATTTTCGACAACGCCCAGATAAATGTCTCCAACTTGATGGTTGCCAGTCGCAACGACGAGTTCTTGAATTTGATCTTCCCAAAATACGGCAGCGATTCGATGCTGCTCTGCGATGATAATTTGCTTTGGCATTCAATTTCCTCAAAATTTGCAGCAAGCTGATAGCACAACAGACAGGCGGAAGTTGCTCACTGGCAGAAGGCGGAATGGAATGTATTCATTTATCCTTCCGTACCCTTCGAGGTACAACGAAGAGCGGCTCTTCGAGAAGACCTTCGGTCTACGCCCCACATCCTTCATCCTTTCGAGGTGACTCTCACTTTTGCTCAAAAAAAATAACAGTGTCAGCCTGAAACAACTCTGTACGGGCCGGTTTTGTTTTACCTTCTGGTTCAATGACAGCAGGGATAGATTCTAAACCCGCCCCTACCTAGAGAGAATAAAGGTGCGATCGCCCATAGTCACTGGAATCAGTAACCGACAAGCTGGGTCAACTCTTCCCCGATGAATTTAAGTTGCCAGTGCCATCCTTTTTCAAAAAGGTTGAACGCTGGACTTTGCCAAGAATGAACAGAAAGTCTCAAAGAAAAGCTAGCTGCGCGAGCGCCACCATGACAGGTTCACACGAGGGGCAACCCGATGGAGCCTCGATCCGCAATTGCTTCTATTGTGATGTATTATATCGCGCTGTTACGCCGATCGGACGTAACTTAGATTGGCAGTGGCGTTAGCCAGAACTTTCTCAACCTAAGTTTGCAGATTTGGTTGCTTAACCGACAATCGAAGCTTGCCTACGCAGACTGGAAATCGTCGCGATCGCGTGCTGTGCGACTCGATCGATCTCCTCCGCTGTATTCTGCCTTCCAATCCCAAACCGCACCGACGCATAAGCCAGCAGCTCCGAGCGTCCTAGCGCTGTCAGGACATGAGAGGGAGACACTTTGACAGAGGTACAAGCCGATCCAGAAGATACTGCCACCACTGGTTGCAATCCCAGCAATAGCGCCGCTCCATCTACACCCTCGACACTGATATTAAGGTTTCCTGGTAGTCGCTGGGTAGGATGTCCATTTAAATGAATCCCTGTCAAAGCACTCAGTTGCTGCCATAGGCGTTCCCGTAGCTGGACGAGGCGTTGCGTGTGCGATTCCATTTCCGTGAGTCCGAGTTCTACGGCCTTGGCAAACCCAACAATTTGTGGTGTATAAAGAGTACCAGAGCGCATCCCCCGCTCATGTCCGCCTCCATGCATTTGGGGTGCCATTTGGACTCTAGGGTTGCGGCGTCGGACGTAAAGAGCGCCAATTCCTTTAGGACCATAGACTTTATGGGCAGTCATTGACATCAGATCGATGTTCATCGCCGCTACATCTAGGGGAATTTTGGCAATTGCTTGGGCTGCATCCGTATGGAAAAGTACCTGATGCTGGCGACAAATTGCTCCAATTTCTGCCAACGGCTGTATAGTCCCAATTTCGTTATTCGCCGCCATCACCGAAACTAAAATCGTGTCCGGACGAATCGCTTTCTCTAACTGGGTTAAATCAATAAGTCCATCGCTTTGGACGGGGAGGAAAATCACCTCAAAACCAAGCGATCGCAAATAATCACAAGGATCGAGAACCGCATTATGTTCCGTCTCTACAGTAATAATGTGGCGTCCTTTTTGAAAATAAGCTTCCGCGACACCTTTAATCGCTAAATTATTCGCCTCCGTCGCACCGCTAGTAAAGACAATTTCTTCCGGTGTGGCATTGATCGCGTCTGCCAAAATTGCTCTAGCTTGTTTGACAGCAGCTTCCGCTTCCCAGCCGTAGACATGGGTAATACTGGCAGGGTTGCCAAAATGCTCGGTAAAGTAAGGCAGCATTGCCGCTAACACCCGCTCATCAAGAGGTGTCGTCGCGTGGCAATCGAGATAGATGGGGCAGTGAGTCAAATTTTGCCTCCAGAGATTTCCTGTTGAGCAATGGGCGTTCTACTGTATTCGCCACACCTTGATCGTACAGTCACTGCTACCACTGACCAGGGTTTGTCCATCGGGGCTGATTGCTACGGAATTAACACTGTCTAAATGCCTGCTTAGCTCGTGAATTTCTTGTCTAGTACTGAGGTTCCACACTTTGATTGTTTTGTCTACACTACCACTGACTAGGAACTGTCCATCTGGGCTAATAGCTAAGGACAAGACAGGAGCTGAATGACCAGTAAGGGTGCCGAGTCGTTCCCCGCTAATCAAGTTCCATATATTAATTTCCTTATCTTCACTACCACTAACCAGAGTCTGTCCATCTGGGCTAATTGCTACACACCGAATAATATCTGAATGCCCAGAAAGAATGTGATCTGTCCACACTATGATTGTCTTGTCAAAACTACCACTAACTAGGGTCTGTCCATTAGGACTAACCGCTATGCAGCTAACAGTACTTAAATGCCTATTATGTGTGTGAGTGGCTTTACCAGTTTTGAGGTTCCAGATTTTGATTGTTTTGTCCCCACTGCCACTGAAAACACTCTGTCCATTTGGGTGAACTGCAACCGACATGACATGGTTTGAATGCCCTTGCAGAGAATGAGTTGCTTGGCCAGTTTTTAAGTTCCAAATTCTGACTGTCCTATCCTGGCTACCACTAACTAGAGTTTCTCCATCTGGACTAATGGCTAGGCAGGTAACAGGGGCTGAATGACCAGTAGTGTAAATTTCTTCCCCATTGTTCAGGTTCCACACTTTGATTGTTGTGTCTACGCTACCACTAACCAAAATTTCTCCATCTGGGCTAATTGCTACAGAGGTAACTGGGGCTGAATGCCAAGAAGACAAATCGCCGACAGTACGCTCTAGTGTTAGCTTTTGCCAATTTATTGAAGCTTCTGAATTAAAGGGCTTGGGCTTCAGTTGTCTGGTTGGATGCAAAGCTTGGTCAATCGCTGCTAGCTGTTCTAATATTGTTTCAGTACGGGGGGGGCGATTTTGAATTGAACGCGCCATGAGTTTGTCGATAAAATCTCCTACTAGAGGAGAAATTTGAGGGGCTTTGTCACGCCAACTTTTTAACTCATCGGTGTAGAGATCATGGTTAAATGAATCAGCAATATCAGTAGGGTGCATTCCTGTAAGAAGATGGACAAAGGTACGACCCAAAGCAAAGAAATCTGACGGCAAAACAGCACACCCATTAACTTGCTCTAATGGAGAGTAGCCATCAGAAACGACTTTTGTGACCTGTCCTGCCGCCTTTTGTTGTTCGTATGTTCCAGTCATTTCTCGTGCTATGCCAAAGTCGATCAACACCAGCTTCCCATCTGGCTTTAGCATGATGTTCGAGGGCTTAATATCTCGGTGAATAAGCGGCGGCTGCTGTTGATGCAATGTGTGCAGTGTGTTTGTCAGCTGAGTTAGCCAATCGATTGCTAAATTTTCATTAATTGGGCGATTACTCCGTTTTTCTAGCCATTCCTGCAAATTTTCTCCCTCAATTTTCTCCATGACTAGACAATGCACTGGCTGTTGGGTATTGTGAGGGTAAAAGGTAAAGTATTGCTCTCCTTGCGGAATGCCTGGATGATTCAGCCGACTTAAGACTTGGGCTTCTCGCTGGAATTGCTCTACAGCCTTAGGTTGATTTTTTTTAAGGACTTTGAGAAGTTTGGGGGTTCCGCTGGGATCGCTGACCTCATAAGTGTCGCCAAAGCCGCCTTTATCACTTAGCAGATTGGTTACTCGATATTGCCCTTCTAGCAACAAGTAAGAGTCACAACTTTGGCAGCGCATGAGACTGTCAGGATTTTGGGGGTTTTGACAGTGAGGATTGATGCAGAGGCTCATTCGTGTGGTACAGGCAATTAACTTTTAATAGCCTAACGTTAGCGCACAAAAAATACCTATTTGAGGTTGAGGTTATGGTGGCATACTTTCAGGTAAGGCGAGATCGCCTTAAAGAAAGATTACCCCAATATCCTCAATATTTTAGGGCGACGATTGCCAAACCTCGATTTTCCCCTCCTCACCATTGCTGACCAGGGTTTTCCCATCAGGACTAAAAGTAACAGAATTAACAGCGCCTGAATGGTTAGAAATCGGGCTTTTTAGCTCTCCTGTTTGTGGATTCCACAGCTTGATTGTCTTGTCCCGACTTCCACTCGCGAGAGTCTGCCCATCGGGACTAAAAGCAACCGAATTAACATAGTCTTTATGGGCAAAGATAGTGCGTGTAGGGCTACATGGCTGTGCGCCTTTACAACCCTTCAAAAGCTCTTGTAGATTCCATAGATAAATTTTGTCGGAAATGTTGCTAGTGGCGAGAATCCGACCATCTGGGCTAATGGCGACAGCAGGAACACCATTGTCTGAAGGCTCAGAGATAGTGCTAATTAGGGTACCTGTGGACAGATTCCACAGTTTGATTGTTTTATCATCGCTGCCACTGACAAGGGTTTGTCCATTTTGAGCGATCGCAACCGATAAAATAAAGCCTGAATGCCCCTTGAGAGTATTTTTCAGTTGCCCCGTGCCCAGATTCCACAGCTTGATTGTCTTGTCCTTACTCCCACTGGCGAGAGTTTGTCCATCTGGGCTAATCGCAATCGAAAAAACCCGGTCTTCAGGCCCTGATTTGAGGGTTTGCAGTAGTTGCCCAGAGTGCAAATTCCACACTTTAATGGTTCCGTCACCACTACTACTTGCTATCTTCTGCCCATCAGGGCTGAAGGCAATGGAATAAACCCAGTCTGAATGACCTTTGAGGGTTTGCAGTTGTTGTCTCGTCCCTAAATTCCACAGCTTGATAGTGTTGTCATCACCACCGCTTGCGAGGGTTTGACCATCCGGGCTAATCGCAACCGAATAAACATTTTTTGAATTTCCAATAAAAGTATTGGCTAAAGCAATATTTTCTACCCGATCCCAAGAATTATTAAGTTTTTGCAACGACTGTGATGGACTATTTGCAATTTGTAATAAGGGTGATGAATTATTTTGTTTCGGAAAGTAGTAAATTCCCGCTGTTAGCGCGAAAGCAGTGGCAAGACCAACTCCAATTCCGATCAGCCAATGAGGTTTATTTCGAGGAGTCGCAACACCAGCATTGCTAATGGGTGTATCGACCGAGGATGTTGATAACTCAGCAACAGCATCCTGGATTGTTTGTGGCTGAGATGGGTCGGTTTGAGGTAATAGTGTAGAAGTGACAATTGGTTGAGTCGTGGCGGCTGGAGGCGTTAGGGTTTGTGTGGGCGGCACATGATAAGCCCCGGTTGACATTTGGGAATTAACCCATTGAAGTGCTTGCAAAGCTTCTGTTGCTGTTTGGTAGCGTTGACGGTGGTCATAGCGCACCATTTTGTCTAAAACATCGGCGAACGGCTGGCTGACTTGTACCTTATCCCGCCAAATCATCTCGCTGGTTGTCGGATCTTCTGGTAACTGGCTGGGTGGTATTCCTGTAATTGCTTGGATACCAATCATTCCCACTGCATAGATATCGCTGCAAAATCGCGGTTTGCCACCGAGTTGTTCGTTCGCCATGTAACCGGGCGAACCAATCGCAACCGTTAAAGTAGTATTCCTTTCAGAGTTAGTTTTTTGAGCGCTAACTTGTTTAACTGCCCCAAAGTCAATTAAAACTATCTTTCCATCTGGTTTGCGCCTAATTAAATTTGAAGGTTTGATATCGCGGTGAATGACCTCTTGCTGATGAACAAATTCTAATATTTTTAAAATGTCTCTACAGAGGGCCATTACCTGATTTTCACTCAGCTGCTTGCCAATAGGTAACTCTTGCTTGAGTTCATGCCCTTCGATAAATTCTTGTACTAAATAGAACTCTTGCTCTTGTTCAAAATGAGCCAAAAGTTGAGGAATTTGATCGTGTTTTCCCAGCTTGTAAAGGACTTGGGCTTCTCGATCGAATAAACGCTGTGATACTTGTAAAGTTAAGGGGTCGGTAGCTTGGGGTTTAAGTTGCTTAACAACACACAGTGGATTGCCGGGTAGCTGCCGATCTTCAGCCAGGTAAGTTTGCCCAAAACCCCCGCCTCCCAAGTGTTTGACGATGTAATAGCGACCACTGAGCGTTTTTCCCAGCATGACATTTGTACCGTGTAGTTGTCTGATAGTTTAGCCTTGGGAATCGGGAAATCCACAGAGTGCGCGAACTGACAAGTCAGCGCTAGGCTAACCCCTCGCTTCGCATGAGCGCGATCGCTTTTCGCCCTCTTGTTTCCTCAGCCTTGATTCTCTACCCTTATTTCCCCAAGCTTCTAGCTTTAAGGCACGCTCCAAACCTTAATGGTTCCATCCAGGCTACTACTATAAATCGTCTGCCCATCCGGACTAATCGCAATTGCGAAAATCGTGTTGGAATGTCCCGTCAGGGTGCGAATCAATTCTCCAGTCCGCCGATTCCACAATTTTAGGCTGTTTTCCTTAGTACCACTGCCACTAAAGAGCATCTGACCATCTGGACTGAGGGCAACCGCATACACTCCTCCAGAAAAAGAGCCATTTGGCAATCGAGATCCATGAGGAAACGTATTCAGCAGTTTGCCTGTTTGTAAATTCCATAATTTTGTAGTTCCATCTGGACTGCCACTGGCTAGGGTTTCACCATTCGAGCTAATCGCGATCGCCCTCACTGCCTCGATATGTCCCCCAAAGGTGCGGCGCAGTTCGCCCGTTTCCAAATTCCACACATTGATGTCATAAACGTTACTACTGACCAGCGTTTGTCCATCTGGACTAATGGCAACATTCCGAACGCCCTCATCTAGCCCTTCTTTGATCCCGATCAGCGATCGCACCAATTCACCTGTTTGCAAGTTCCACACCTTGATGGTCTTGTCCTGACTCCCGCTAACAAGGGTTCGTCCATCTCGGCTAATCGCAACGGAATACACATTTCCTAAATGCCCCCTTAGGGTGCGAAGCAGTTCCCCTGTTTGCAGGTTCCACACCTTAATTGTTTTATCGGCACTCCCGCTCACGAGGGTCTGACCATCCGAACTGATGGCAACAGAATAAACATATCCTGAATGCCCGGTCAGCGTGTGAATGATTTCTTTGCTGCGGACGTTTCTAATCTTAATCGTCTGGTCGAGACTGCTACTGACAAGGAACTGACCATCCGGGCTAATTGCAATCGATGTAACGCCGCCTGCATGACCGGGGAGGGTGTTGACTAAAGCAATTTCTTGTGGTTTTTCTCCAATGGTATGAGGTCTTTGAAAATAGAAAATTCCGACTGTCAGAAATAGAGCCGTAGCAATACCTGCACCAATTCTGATGAGTACAGGAGCCTTGTTTTGGATAGTAGAAATCCCTTCTTCTTCAGACTTTGGTGGTGCTTCCTGAATAACCGATGTCGCCACAGAAGAATTTTGGCTTGTCGGTTGCCTTGCAGATGAGATTTGAATCGACAGAGTCTGCGTGACGGGTAGCAAAGAAGCCGTAGGTGATGACTTGACGTTATAAGGAGGGGGTGTCATCGACTGTGTTACTAAGTCAGTATTGAGCTGCTGGAGCGCCTGCAACGCTTCTATTGCTGTTTGGTAGCGTTGGCGGTAGTCATAGCGCACCATCTTGTCTAAAACATCTAGTAGGGGCACAGAATACCGCGTCCCTACTGGCAGGCGATCGCGCCATAAAATTTCACTGTTTTTGGAGTCTTCTGGCAGTTGAGATGGCGGTAATCCGGTAAGGGCTTGAATTCCCAGCATCCCTACAGCATAAATATCGCTGCTGAATCGGGGTTTACCGCTGAGTTGTTCGTTTGCCATATAACCAGGCGAACCAATCACCACTGTTAAAGTTGTCTCTCCTGAAGAACTGACTGTCTCAGTGCCAACTTCTTTAACGGCTCCAAAATCAATCAAGACTAATTTGCCATCCTGCTTGCGCCTAATTAAGTTTGACGGTTTAATATCCCGGTGGATGACATCTTGCTGATGGACAAACGCTAAGACTTCTAAGAGGTCTTGTAAAAGAACAATGACGAAGTCCTCTCTAAGTTGCTTCCCAACAGGTAATTCTTGCTTGAGTTCGTGCCCTTCGATGAATTCTTGTACTAAATAAAACTCTTGCTCCTCCTCAAAATGAGCTAAAAGTTGAGGAATTTGATGGTGATTACCTAAGCGATAGAGGACTTGAACTTCCCGATCGAATAAACGTCTAGCTACCTCCAACGTTAATGAATCGTTAGCCTTGGGTTTGAGTTGCTTAACGACACATTGTGGATTGCCCGGTAGCTGCTGATCTTCGGCAAGGTAAGTTTGACCAAACCCCCCGCCTCCCAAGTGTTTGATGATTTGGTAGCGACCACTGAGCGTTTTTCCCAGCATGAGGTAGATGCAGTGTTCTGGCAGTTATTCTAGATTAGTCCCCAAGGCTCTGGTTTTGCTTGCCAGCCTTAGATGTTTTAACGCCCAACCGCTACCCCTGCAAGAGAAATCAGGAAACTTGTCCAGTTTCACAGGTCTCACTCAGTAGAAACACTCGTCTCGCTTTAGATGACTCCTGGCTCGTCCGGGAATGACAAGAGCCGTGGGAATGCAATAGATGAATGAAAGATAGAATTGGACTACGGCGCGATCGCATACCCTTTGGAAACAATTTAGGGCGACTCCCACCTGATTATGGAAGAACGCCCTAGAAAATTTGATTTCAAAAAAATACTGAAATCGGGTAGTCGCTCGTCGAGCTACCCAACTTTGAACCCTAGCCTACTTTTTTTGCTGACTGCGGGAGTAGTCATCTTGAAAACGAACAATGTCATCTTCTCCTAAATATTCCCCATTCTGAACCTCGATTAATACCAAAGGAATGACACCAGGATTCTCTAGGCGATGAGTATGGCATTGAGGAACATAGGTCGATTGATTGCTGCTAAGGGTCAGTTCTTGCTCGCCACAAACAACCTTCGCTGTGCCTGAAACCACGATCCAGTGTTCGCTACGGTGGTAGTGCATTTGCAGGCTGAGCCGGTGACCAGGCTTTACTTCAATGCGCTTGATTTTGTAGCCTCGCCCTTCTTCCAGAATCGTGAAAGAACCCCAAGGGCGCAATTCCGTTGCAGCAATTCCGTTGGTGGCTATCGAACTGGGTAAAGGGAAGGCAGAAGTTTGAGAAATTTCTTGCGCCTGAGCCATTGATGTTTCTCCTTAAAACCGTTGCTTTGTCAGCATGGTGAATACATTTTGAGAATGGACAATTGTAGTGAGCGATCGCTGACACATTGAGGGAATCTTTGCCAAACATAGCAAATCAAACCAGGCTGTTGTAACCGTAAACTACTGAATCCTCGCAATCTACATCAAGTCTTCATAGAAGTTTTAACGGTTGACAAATTGGCTAAATCGTAAAAAAATCCTAAATCAGCGACTACCGGGTGGGCTGGAAGAAGATACCAAGACCGTTGTGAACGCGGGCGGCACTGGAGGGAGGGCGATCTAGGAGCTGCCCCCCTAAGTAGAGGCTGGTAGAGCTGCCACCGTCGAGGTTGAGGGCGTCAATCACGCCCATTTTTTGCATCAGGGCAGCCATTTCTCTCAAGGTAGGCCCAGTTCCACCAACGCGATTGTGAACGGCAACAATCATTAGGTTGCCGTCTGCGGTCGTTCCAATTGCACTGCGAATTGCGGCTTGCTTATCAAAAGCGTCGCTAAATTGCTCGCCTTTGGCATTCAGCACAATTTGCCGATTTTGCAACAAAAGGGGACCAGCACCAACAATGTGCGGGTAGCGGTTAAAGTCACCAGGGACAGTAGCACCCTCTACCCATACTTTCGTACCAAGCGGGAGAGAAGCGGCTGGCCCTCGGTTGGCGCGGAGGGTGAGTAAGAAACCATTGCGGGGAATGGGAAAGGCAGTTTTACCCGCAATCCCTCCGGGTAGCAGGCTCGTGACTTGGTTGTTCTGGACAACGACAATGATTTCATCATCAATGAGCGGCGTGTAGGTTGCTCCCCACTCCGGGGTATAGCGGGAAATGCCTGCCTTGACGTAGCCACTGTTGAGGAAAAGAATTGGCAACCGCGCACCCGTTGCGGTCATTAAAGTTTCTTGGAGCGCCAGACGCCCAATTTTTACTGCTCCCGTATCATTCCAGGCGATCGCGCCTCGATTCAGAATCGGCCCGGATAACCAGCGCCCATCCCGCCGAATTGCGCCTAAAGGCAGCTGGTTCTTGCGATTAAAAAAGCCCCCGTTGACTGCCGCCGAGGCGTGCCACATCTGGGCTGTCTCGCTCAGGGGAGCGACTCCCACCATCTTGGAAGGATGGCTCCAGATCGGTTTCATCTTAAAAAAGGGCAAGTTGACATCCCCCTGAATACGGGGATTCAATATCAGCCCAACTACCGGAAATCGGGAAGAACCCAAACTCACATACTGCTGTCGCCAGCGGATTCCTTTCGCCCAAAGAATATCTCGCTCTACCATCGCCTCTGGTAGAAAATTGATAACCAATCGATTCGGGTTGGGTAGGGAGGAAAAGCGAGGAGACAGACCGGCTGGAATGTTGATACGGATTTGAGTTTGGTTCTGAATTGATTCCACCACTGGAGTCGGTAATTTCGAGCGATGGGGAAGTGGAACCATCAAGGGAATCTCTCCTTCTGTTTCCCTGTCCTTCTCTGCGACCTTCCCTTGCTTCGGAGCCTGTAGCAGTGGTACTCGTAGAGCGGAAGAAAAACGCTGGAGGAGAGAGGGAGTAGCCACTGCATCCATTGTGACGACTAATTCTTCACCCTCTTTTCTCACTTGCCACGGCGTCGGACGATCGATCTCGATCGTCATGCGCGAACCCCTCGGTTGCAGTGCTGGTTGAATATCTGCCACTTGCGCTGGCTTAGAGGAAATCAAGAGCTTGGTGCCCTTTACCTCCATCTTCCAACCGGCTCTCTGGGCGAAATCGGTAATATCTAGATAGCGATACGACCCCACTGCCTGCGTCGCTAACATTAGCGGCTCCGTTGCCGGTTGGGAAAACCACTGTACCGGCTGTCTGGTGACATCTCCAGTATTTAAAAGCTCTACCCCCAATGTTTGACTCATTCCGGCGTCGCTAATTCCGGTACGGACAGACTCTCCCACCCGCCACTGACTCCAAGTGGCTGGCAAGGTGCGACCGTTGATAGAAACTTGATAACCCAACCGAGAAATCTGAGGCGATGCTGAAGGCACCAACGCCTGTGTGGTTAGGGGCAATTCCGGTGCCGGTAATTTTTGAAGCTTCCCAGTGGGAGCTGCAACAGGCAACGCTTGACTGGGCAACTTGTTGGGCTTGCTGAGAGCGGCATAAAACTGTAATCCTTTGGGGGGAAGCTTGTGGGAGGCTACAGGTATCTGCTTGGCAGTCGGTGGTGCTATCTGGCTCTTTTCTTCGCTCTCCCGTGCCTTTAACACTGGCTCTTTAGTGCTTCCGACCGGGGAAGAAGTCGCCATGTAAACTGAGAGGGCAATAATGGACGGGAGCGAGAAAGCGATTAGGCGACCGGGGGCAATTATGCCCGCCACACCATCGAACGTCTCACTCTGTGACGTCGTTCTCCTGATCATTCGACAACATCAATAAAAATAGGGCGGCTCTTCTGTAGGGGCGTATTTGCCATACACCTGGATAGCGCTGGATGCGTGTCTACAGAGTCACGACTTCTAAAATAACTCAGCGCGTCAGCAGCACAACTATCAAAAAACAATGACTTTATCTTCTCAAGCCTGCTTTTTTAGCTTCATAATAAAAAGCATAACCGCAGGGTTCGGCAAGACGCTTTATTTAACAACTCAATAGGGCGAAGCATTCGCTCTCAAAGTAGCGGCTAAAAACATAGCCCAGTCTAGACTGGGGGTTGACGATAGCCCCTACAATTTGTTTGTTCTGGCTCTATGTCTTGGGGTCGCTTACCAGTCCCTTGACCAGCGTCGGGGATTTATATTAGGCGTCATTAAAAAATGATAAGATGTCTAATCCGTCACTCTTGCAGGCTGCCGGGATAGGAATCGGGTTAGAACGAGGTTCTTAACAGCACCTTGCGGGAAGCGATCGCTCTGACAACCAGTTTTGTCACCCTTGGCTCTAGCGCAAAAAAAGCAGAAAAAGTAGTAATGTCATTCAGTTGCAGCCTTCATGGTCAAATGGCATCTGTATCTAGATAAGTCAGGCTTTGGAGGCATCACCTAGTCTCGGCGAGAGAAGACTGAAATGAGTGTTTAAATACATTGACGACGAGTTTTGTCATCGTTTGACAATTTTTAATCCTGTTGTTTAGTAAAGTCTTGCCACAGGGTTAGCAACCTGAGAACGGGAAATTTGTATCAGTAAGTAAAGGAAAAACGTGGATCAGCTCATGGAGAACAGGAGTGTGAATGATAATCATCAATTACAGGGAACGCTAAAGGGGGCAGAAACCTCTCCTGGCCCGCGATGGTTGGTAGAGGAACGCGATGCCTGCGGCGTCGGCTTCATCGCCAATCCGCAGGGAACGCCAGAGCATGAATTAGTCGAGAAGTCTTTATCTGCCCTGGCTTGTCTGGAACACCGGGGCGGTTGTAGTGCTGACCAGGATTCTGGGGATGGAGCCGGTTTGATGACCGCCATTCCGTGGGAACTGTTGGGTGAATGGTTGGCAACTCAAAGCATAGAAATGCCCCCGACTCAGCAGACAGGGGTGGCAATGGTATTTTTACCCCAAGATACCGAAGCTGCCAGCAGAGCCAAGGACATTGTTCGGAAAACTCTCGAACAGGAAGAATTAACTGTCTTGGGATGGCGAGAGGTGCCAGTACAGCCCCAGGTGCTGGGGATACAGGCAAAAGAGAACCAGCCACGAATCGAGCAGCTGATCTGTACCTCGACCCATTTACAGGGCGATGAACTGGAACGAAAGTTGTATTTGGCTCGCTGCCGTATCAGCAAGGCACTCAAGGCCAATAGCGACCTCGATCTAGAATGGTCGGAAGATTTTTACGTCTGTTCGTTCTCTAGCCGCACCATCGTTTATAAGGGCATGGTGCGCTCCGCCGTGCTGGGAGAATTTTATACAGATTTAAAAAATCCAGTTTATAAGAGCGCCTTTGCGGTCTATCACCGACGCTTCAGCACCAACACCCTGCCCAAATGGCCTCTAGCCCAACCAATGCGGCTTTTGGGGCATAACGGCGAAATTAATACGCTGTTGGGAAATATTAACTGGATGATGGCACGAGAGGCAGAGCTGAAGCATCCGCTTTGGGGAGAACGCATCAACGACCTCAAGCCACTCGTTCATCTCGATAATAGCGACTCGGCAACTCTTGATAACGTACTAGAGTTACTGGTACGCACGGGTCGGAGTCCTCTAGAAGCCTTGACGATTATGGTGCCAGAGGCGTACCAAAATCAGCCGGAATTGTTGGAGCGTCCAGAAATTGTTAATTTTTATGAATATTACAACGGGCTTCAGGAACCTTGGGATGGCCCAGCACTGCTAGTATTCAGCGACGGGAAAAAAGTAGGGGCGACCCTCGACCGCAACGGTCTGCGACCGGCTCGATACAGCATCACGCGGGATGGCTACGTCGTCGTCGCTTCCGAAGCCGGTGTAGTCGATTTGCCCGAAGCAGAGATTCTGGAAAAAGGTCGCTTGGGGCCAGGTCAAATGATCGCCGTTGACCTGGAAACCCACGAAGTTCAAAAAAATTGGGAGATTAAGGAACGGATTGCGGCTACCCATCCTTATGGAGAGTGGCTAGCGTCTCACCGACAAAATCTAGCAGCGGAGCCTTTTGCACCAGAACCAAAGCTGGATAATCAAACCTTGCTGCGCCAGCAAATTGCCTTTGGCTACACCACTGAAGATGTGGAAATGATCATTGAGGAAATGGCGTCTTCTGGAAAAGAACCGACATTTTGCATGGGAGATGACATTCCCCTCGCAGTGCTGTCAGAAAAGCCGCATTTGCTTTATGACTATTTCAAGCAGCGCTTCGCCCAGGTGACAAATCCGCCAATTGACCCCCTGCGCGAAGGCATGGTGATGTCGCTATCGGTTTCTCTGGGTAAGCGGGGAAATCTCTTGGAAGTGAAACCAGAGTATGCCCGGTTGCTGAAGTTAGAGTCTCCGGTTCTGAATGAAGCACAACTAGAGCAAATCTGCGCTTCTTCTTTCGAGACAGAGCAGTTCTCAACGCTGTTTGAAATTGAGAAAGGGCCAGAAGGGCTAGAGGCAGCGGTTAGAAGCTTATGCGAAGCAGCGGCTCAAGCCGTCCGTGCTGGGAAAGAAATAATCATTCTAAGCGATCGCATAGCGAATGGTATTAGTGCCGAATCCAGCTATATTCCACCGCTCCTAGCTGTAGGGGCAGTACACCATCACTTGATCCAGCAGGGTCTGCGGACGAGGGCATCCCTAATTGTCGATACCGCTCAGTGTTGGAGTACGCACCACTTTGGTTGTCTAATTGGCTACGGTGCTTCTGCGGTTTGTCCTTATCTGTCTCTGGAAACCGTGCGTCATTGGTGGAGCGACAGCAAGACGCAAAATATGATGCAGCGGGGCAGAATCAAGAGTATTAGCTTAGAGCAGGCTCAAAAAAATTACTGCAAAGCGGTAGAAGCTGGATTGTTGAAAATTCTCTCAAAAATGGGGATTTCTCTACTGTCTAGCTATCAAGGGGCACAAATTTTTGAGGCTATTGGGATTGGAGGAGATTTGCTGAAGCTCGGCTTCGCGGGGACGGCGTCGCGCCTCGGTGGCTTGAGCGTAGCAGAACTTGCCCAAGAAGTGATGTCCTTCCATTCGGCGGCGTTCCCAGAAGTGCCGCGCAAAAAGCTGGAAAACTGTGGCTTTGTGCAGTACCGTCCGGGGGGCGAGTACCACATGAACAGCCCGGAAGTTGCCAAGTCGCTGCATCAGGCGGTGAAGAATCCGCAGTACGACCACTACGAAGTTTATCAAAAGCACTTGCAAGGGCGACCCGTAACGGCGCTCAGAGATTTGCTGGATCTAGAAAGCGATCGCGCCCCTATTCCACTGGCAGAAGTAGAGCCAGTCGAGGAAATTTTCAAGCGTTTCGCTACAGGTGGGATGTCTCTAGGGGCATTGTCGCGGGAAGCGCACGAAACCCTCGCGATCGCCATGAACCGCATCGGCGGTAAATCCAACTCTGGTGAAGGCGGCGAAGACCCAGTTCGTTACAAAGTCCTCGATGATGTCGATGAAATGGGTCATTCCCAGGTCTTACCGCATCTGAAAGGATTAAGGAATGGGGATACGGCTTCTTCTTCGATTAAGCAGGTTGCTAGCGGTCGCTTTGGCGTCACCCCTGAGTACCTGATGAGCGCCAAGCAAATTGAAATCAAAATCGCTCAAGGTGCCAAGCCGGGAGAAGGCGGTCAGCTACCGGGGACAAAAGTTAGCCCTTACATCGCCATGCTGCGCCGTTCCAAGCCTGGGGTGACGTTGATTTCGCCGCCGCCGCACCACGATATCTATTCCATTGAAGATTTGGCGCAGTTAATTTTTGACTTGCACCAAATTAACCCGAAAGCGGGAGTATCGGTGAAGCTGGTAGCAGAAGTTGGCATCGGTACCATCGCGGCTGGGGTCGCCAAAGCAAATGCCGATATTATCCAGATATCCGGTCACGATGGGGGTACGGGCGCTTCTCCGCTGTCGTCGATTAAACACGCCGGAAGCCCTTGGGAACTGGGGTTAACCGAAGTGCATCGCGTCCTCATGGAAAACAGCTTGCGCGATCGCGTGATTCTGCGAGTAGACGGTGGCTTTAAGAGTGGCTGGGATGTCGTTATTGCCGCTTTAATGGGCGGAGAAGAATACGGTTTCGGCTCAATTGCTATGATTGCCGAAGGCTGCATTATGGCGCGGATTTGTCATACCAATAACTGCCCAGTAGGCGTAGCTTCTCAGCAAGAAAACTTGCGGAAGCGCTTCCCCGGAATGCCAGAACACGTCGTCAACTTCTTCTACTTTGCGGCAGAAGAAGTGCGGAGTCTCTTGGCACGGTTGGGATATCGGTCGCTCAACGACATCATTGGTCGAGCCGACCTCTTGAAGGTGCGCCCAACGAAACTCACCAAGACACAGGCGCTGAATCTAGATTGCCTGACCCGTCTTCCCGATACCCGCGAAGACCGTTCCTGGCTGGTTCACGAGGCAGTTCATAGCAATGGCTCGGTTTTGGACGATCAACTGCTCAACGACCCGGAAGTTAAGGATGCGATCGCAAATCAGTCGAGCGTGACCAAAGCTGTAACCGTGGTAAATACAGACCGGACAGTTGGGGCAAGGATTGCCGGAGCGATCGCATCTCAATATGGAAACACCGGCTGGAGTGGCAGTCTTACCCTCAACTTCCAAGGCAGTGTGGGTCAAAGTTTTGGTGCCTTCAACCTCCCTGGCATCACTCTCAACCTGGAAGGTGAGGCAAATGACTACGTAGGCAAGGGGATGCATGGTGGCGAAATTGTCATCAAGCCGCCCCAGTCAGCCACCTACGATCCAGCCCAAAACGTGATTGTCGGCAACACCTGTCTCTACGGTGCCACGGGCGGCATCATGCTTGCCAATGGTCAAGCTGGTGAGCGCTTTGCCGTTCGCAATTCCAAGGGCATGGCGGTGATCGAAGGTGCAGGCGACCACTGTTGCGAATACATGACTGGCGGCGCGATTGTCGTCTTGGGCAGAGTCGGACGCAATGTGGGCGCGGGGATGACCGGGGGTTTAGCTTACTTCCTCGATGAGGATGGCAGCTTTACATCGAAGGTAAACCCAGAAATTGTCAAGCTGCAACGAGTCAGGACACCTGCCGGTGAGCAACAACTCAAAGAGCTGATTGAGCTGCACGCCGAACGTACAGGTAGCCAGAAAGCGAAAGATATTTTAGCCAACTGGGCTGAGTCTCTAGCCAAATTCTGGCAAGTTGTGCCTCCTTCCGAGGCTGATTCTCCAGAAGCCAATCCTGAAGCAACACCAGAAAAGGTGCTTAGCTCGGTGCAGTAAGCACTAAAAAGTCAAGGGGAACTATCGGGTTCCCCTTACCAGCATCATAGAGAAGAAATTTTCTCTATAAATTCTATAAATGCCGCTACATCGTACAGGTCAGCAGTAATGAAAGTGATGATTGATGAGTGAAAATAAATTTCTTTAATTCAAGGCTCACCACTCAAAACTCAAAACTTTTTCCCAATCACCAGCCACCTCTGTATCGTGCCTGAAAAGAGGGAATATTCTCTTCCCTTATTCAGGTTTTGGAACAGCCGATTGAACTTTCGGAGGAACTCGTTTAGCAGCGGCTGCCAACTTAACTTCTTTGTCTTGCATCTCCATCAGTTCTGGCACCGTGACAAACCTGTAGCCACGCTTTTTGTATTCGGTGATTAATTGGGGTAAAGCCCGCACCGTGTGGTCTCGATTGCCACCTCCATCGTGCATCAGGACAATTCCGCCTGGTGTGATTCCAGTTAGCGCGTGCTTGATGAATAATGGCACCGAAGGACGGCTATAGTCTCTTGAATCAGAAGACCACATCACAACCGCGTAGTTCTTCTTATGGGCGTAGGCGGCTAATCCGTTTTTAAGATGACCACCGGGTGGACGAAATAGAGTTGTCTTGATGCCTGTAGTTTGATAAATCATGTCGGATGTACGGTCAATTTCACTGGAAGCTCCAGTTTCGTTGAAGCGATGGTAAAGGTGGCTCCAAGTGTGATTGCCGATCGCGTGACCATCCAGGGAAACTTGACGCGCCAAATGGGGAAAATTTTTCACGTTCTTCCCCACCATAAAGAACGTTGCCTTGATGTTATTTTTCTTGAGGATTTCCAGCACTTCCAACGTGCTTTTAGGCCAAGGTCCGTCATCAAATGTCAGGGCGATAACTTTCTCTTTGCTGCTGAGTGTTACTTCCTGAAAGGTTTTGCCCTGAAATTGCGTAGGTACAGAAACCATCAGGCGTCTGTCTTGTGCCTCCTGTTCCAATCGAGAGAATACCTTTACAAATGCCTCATCTCGCTGTGCCTTTAAAGCTTGGATATCAATGCCACTTTTTTCGGGGGTGTGATGCCCCATTTTTTCAGTAGGGGATAGAAGAATTTCTGGATCGCTACCTTGTGGGTTTACTGGCAACATGAGACCAGCAATAAAACTACTAGCAGCCGCAGCCAGAGCAATTAATGTTGTTTTTTCCCGCCAGAGAAATCTGTCATACTTTGCCACGTTAAGTCCCCTCCACTCCTCCTTTCATCCGGGCGGCAATTCATCTGCCGCCACTTCCAGACACCATGCTTCTCAAAAATTTTTTCACAACTAGCGGCGCAACTTGCGCGAGCAAGACTGCTAGCTAGAGGACGTGCGTCTACTGTCCTTTGTTCGTCTCTAGAATCCCTGTCTAGAGCGCTAAAAGCTAGAAACTATATCATTTATCGTTAAATTGCTTATTTTTTGTACAGGGCAGTGAAGTCTGCCCTGTTGCAGGCTACAGCAGAATACTCACCAACCAGAAGTTAATCCGGGTTAAAGTTAGTTTTTACTGACCTTGTATTTTTGTTAAACCGTACATTCAGAAAGCAGCCGCTAGACAGGCACAGACAGCCTTTGATGATAAAGGCTGACAATTTGTGCAGTGACTTCGGCTATGCTCAGACCGTCGGTTTGGATCTCGATGGCATCGGCTGCCTTTCGCAGGGGTGCCAAGGCGCGGGTACTATCGCGGGTATCGCGTTCTTGAATGTCCCGCTCTAACTGCTCTAAACTGACTTCTGGCTGAGCTTGGTTTTTCAGGTCTTGCTGACGGCGTTGCGCCCGTGCTTGAGCGGAGGCGGTTAAGAAGATTTTGAGTTCCGCATCCGGGAAAACGTGGGTGCCGATGTCGCGTCCTTCGGCGACGACGCCTCCTTTTACTCCCCAGCGCTGCTGTTGTTTTACGAGTTCTCGGCGGACGTAGGGTTGAGCAGCGATCGCTGATACTTGAGCTGTGACTTCTCGCGAGCGAATCGCCTGGGTGACTTCCCGATCGTGAATCCAAACCCGCACTGGCGTCTGGAGGTCGTCACTGGTGCTTAGCTGAATCTGAGAACCACTCGCTAATTCGGCGATCGCGGGTTCATCTTTGACGCTGGTTCCTGATTCCAGAACCAGCCAAGTCAGGGCGCGGTACATCGCCCCCGTGTCTAAATAAAGTAGTCCTAAAGACTGGGCAACCGTGCGGGCTACGGTCGATTTTCCTGCTCCGGCAGGGCCATCAATCGCCAGAATCGGCTGGCGATCGCGCAAAGTTACATTATCAATCAAACGGGTTGTTCCTAGCCGCGCCGCGATGCTTAACAGTCCCGCCTCGTCAACTTTTTCCAATCGCATGAGAGTTGTTGGGTGAACCAGTTCAATATACTCGATCTGTACCTCTGGGACGAGTGCAAATTCCTTTTGAGCTGCCTCAATGAGAACAATGCGATCGCGATCGCCCGATTTAAATTTCTTCTGCGCTTGCTGTAAGCCGCGATACAAGACAGACGCCTGCTCTTTCTGTTCAGCACTTAGATACTGATTGCGGGATGAGAGTGCCAGTCCCGACGCCTCCCTGACGATTGGACACCCAACAATCTCTACCGGCAAATTGAGATCCGCCACCAGACGCCGGATAATCGCCAGTTGCTGGGCATCTTTCTCGCCAAAATAAGCATGAGTCGGTTGTACCAGGTTCAATAGCTTCGCCACCACTGTCGCCACTCCCTGAAAGTGTCCGGGACGAGAGCGACCGCACAACAATGAGGTCATGCTCTCCGGTGGAACTACCTGAGTTAAGTCATTGGGAATGGGTAATTGGGAATCGGGAACAGGCGCAAGCGTCCTTCCCACATTCCTCATTCCGTACATTTCTTCAGGAGCGGGGGCAAAAATCGCATCTACCCCCGCTTGTTCGCACAATTGCCAATCCTGCTCTAGCCGACGAGGATATTGTTGAAAATCCTCTGTCGGGCCAAACTGTAACGGATTTACGAAGATGCTGACGATGACCCGATCGTTGTCGCGTCGAGCGTGTTGGATTAAGCTAAGATGCCCTGCGTGCAATGCTCCCATTGTCGGTACAAAACCGATTTTCAAGGGATGCCGGTATAAATCCAAGTAGCAGTGCAATCCAGCAGTTGTCGTAAACAGGCGCACCAAACCCCCCTTTTTTGGTTGTTAGTGGTTAGTAATTGGTTTTCGAGCAACTAACTACTAACCACTAACACTACTCTCTGCCCAGTAGTCTATCTCCAGAAAAGAGGATTGGGCGTTTTAGGTGAACAGGAGGTTCAATGTCAAGAGTCTGGGCTTAACACCTTTGTGGCTAAAAGTTTAGTTGTCATCAACTGCTACCTTCTGCGGTTTGCCCAGAATTTCTACACGCACGGGTGCCACACCACTGCTGATCATGCCTAGAACTCTAGCAGCCCCGGCTGACACGTCAATGATCCGACCCCGGATAAAAGGCCCCCGATCGTTGATTCGCACAATGACAGAACGCCCGTTGTTTGTGTTAGTCACGCGCACTTGGGTTCCGAAAGGTAAGGTACGGTGAGCCGCGGTCATTGCATTCTCATTGAATCTTTCACCGCTGGCACTTTGAGTGCCATTGCCAGCGTAACCATACCAGGATGCCATGCCCTTAAGCTCGGAGATGACTGGTCTGTAGGCAATGGCGTTCGATGGTTGTTGCACGACGCGCGATCGCTCGTTCGCGACTCTGGAAGAGCTAGGGCGCTTGGCAATCTGGCGCGGCTTGGGCTTAGATACGGGTATACCTGCAATTGCCCGTAGCGGCGGCGCGTTCCCCATCAGGCGTCTCAGCCGATTGGTTGCTTGTAAGGCATCGGTGGCAACGTTACGAGTGGTGTCGGGCAATCTTGTTTTCCCGTTCACTTCCACCAGTTCCTCGCCATTCACTTTAATGCTGTAGTTGCTCTTGTCACCATTCCAAACGACTGCGATCGCTTTCGCATCCACTTGCTCTCGGCTCAACTGATTCAGCTTCGCAGCAACAGTAGTGGCTCGCCAAACCGGATTGTCTTGAGAAGTGTTGGCATCCGCTTGACGCGACCCGTCTGAAGTTCTCAGGGCTTCCCCTACTTTCGTGCTTTCTGCGGGAGCTTGACGGGAGCCGAGAAAGGTTAAAACTGGAATACTGCGGACATAGAGTGTTGCTGCCTGATACCCGTTTAACTCATGGGGAAGAATTTTAGCAACAACCGCCCGATCCATTGCACTTGGACAAGGTTTTACTAAGCAACGGAGTGCGGATTGAGACTGGTATTCTCCCAATTTGACACCGTTGGTCGGCTGAAGGTTTGACGGTGTTGAGAGTAAGGGCGAAGAGACTGCTTGCCGAAGGTCGTTTTTAGTTACTCTCGATTTGCTTGTCTGTTGCGCCTGAGAAACACGGGATTCGGAAGCTTGGTTAACCCCCTTGATTGACTCCGCATAACTAGATGTAGTCGTACCCAGGAGGGCAGTCGTTAAAAGGGTTGCAAACATTCCGAAACAAAATCTTTGGTTCATAGAGTCCTTGTGAAAAGTACTGGGAGGTCGAGCTTAGAGCCAAATGCCAGTGGTAGCGCCAGACGGCTCATTTGCCCAATCGATAACTCGTACTCGTTCTGTGTTCACCCTGGTCTGTGGAACTGCAACAGACTACCATGAAGTTTTTGAAAAGGGGATCGGGGATTTCCTCTAGGAAGCAACAACTTTATGAAACCTTCACACAGTAATTTCCGAAAAAATGCGGTTATGATGTTGAAGTCAATATGGTTTGAGACAAAAATCAGGTTTCCGGAACTTTATCAGAACTTCACAAACGAGGAAGCCAGTTTGTGAATAATTGGTGAAGCAATCGGGGCATAGTGCTGCCCAACGGTACAAAATTGCGATCGCTGTCCTATCTGTCGCCTTAGCCAAGTAAAATACGTCTCTTGATCGCTGCTGAACAGGTTTGAATTCATGGATTATCGAGACGCTGGTGTAGATGTTGAGGCGGGGCGGAGTTTTGTAGAGAAAATCCGCAGTTTGGTGAAAAGTACGCACCGCTCAGAAGTATTGGGTGGTTTAGGCGGCTTTAGTGGTTGGTTTCAGTTGCCAACTGGATACAAAGAGCCGGTTTTGGTTTCAGGGACGGATGGCGTAGGCACCAAGCTAAAACTCGCCCATCAGCTCAACTTTCACCACACCGTGGGAATTGACCTTGTAGCAATGTGCGTCAACGATGTGTTGACGTGTGGCGCAGAACCGTTATTTTTTCTGGATTATTTAGCCACAGGGCAACTAAACCCAGAGCAGCTGACTCAGGTGGTTGATGGCATCGCTGCGGGATGTCGCGAGTCGGGGTGTGCCCTCCTGGGAGGAGAAACCGCAGAAATGCCGGGTTTTTACCAACTGGGCGAGTATGACTTGGCGGGTTTTTGTGTGGGGATTGTAGAAAAGAGCCAGATATTGGATGGTTCTCTGGTGAAAGAGGGAGATGTCGCGATCGCGCTTGCGAGCCAAGGTATCCACAGCAATGGCTTTAGTCTAGTGCGGAAGATTGTTGAACGTAGCGGCGTTGACTTGCACGCCTCCCCAACCGATGTCAGGGGGGAAGGCTTTGCGCTTTTAGACGGTAAGAATTTTGGGGAAGTTTTATTAACTCCCACCCGGATTTACGTCAAACCCGTTTTAGCAGCACGGAAGGCTGGGCTTGACATTCATGGCATGGCTCACATCACGGGTGGCGGCTTGCCAGAAAACTTACCTCGCTGTATTGGTGCCGATCTATCCATCCAGATCGATCTTCAATCGTGGGAGATTCCACCTATTTTTAACTGGCTTGCTGACGCTGGTGAAGTCAAACCCGCCGATATGTTTAATACTTTCAATATGGGCATCGGTTTTGTAGTCCTTGTGCCCCCAAACCAAGCCGACCAAACCATCAGCTGGTTTGAATCCCAAAATATCCCCGCCTATGCCATCGGCAAAGCGATCGCTGGTAGCGGGGGTCTGATTGGAATCCCAGATTAAAAAGGCGGCACCCGGATTTGAACCGGGGGATAAAGGTTTTGCAGACCTCTGCCTTACCACTTGGCTATGCCGCCGCAATTGCAGATTCTTAGTATACCAAAATTTTTTCCGGACGCATTGACTCTGTACGAATTGGAAGACTAGTCGCTATATTCAAAGCTGATGCAGGTTATCTGATGTGATGACGATCACAGGAACGGGGTTCCTAGATCGCAAGTCTTTGATGATCTGAAACGCTAATCTAATACGAATCTCCAAATGTAAGTGGATTTACGGAATGGTTGACGTTCGCCTACTGCTGGGGAAGTTCGTCAGCTTTGGTTATCTCTAAGCGGAGAATCGCCTTGGTTTGACCAAAAACAGCCATCTGGGTGTACTGACTTGCTAAGTATTTTTTTGAGCAGCGACCAGAATACCTTTTCATTACAGAAACTATGACTCAAGCCAACCCGCTTCTGATTGCTCAAATTACAGACATTCACTTGTTCGCAGATACCAAAAAGGAATTGCTAGGGCTTCCTACTGCCAAGTCTTTTGATGTAGTTTTAGAGCAATTGCACCGAATGTGCCCTCAGCCGGATTTGCTATTGCTAACAGGAGATTTGTCCCAAGATGGTAAGCCGCAATCTTACACGCGGTTGGCAGAACTGCTGAGTCCTCTGGGAATTCCTACTTACTGGCTACCGGGCAACCATGACCAACCATTGGTTATGCAAGAGGTATTAAATGAGGCTCCGATTTGTCCGGAGAAGTCGTTTGAAGCGGGAGGGTGGCAGTTTTTATTGCTCAATTCTCACGTACCAGGTTGCGTCTATGGCAAACTATCTTCAGAAAGCTTAGTTTGGCTAGACCAGCAGCTACAGCGTGCAGATAAACGTCCTACCCTAATTGCTTTACACCATCCCCCTTTTGTCGTCGATTCCGATTGGCTGGATGGCAGTTCATTACAAAATTCAGAGGAACTATTTGCTGTCATCGATCGCCATTCTCAGGTGCGGTTGGTTGTTTTTGGTCATATTCATCAAGAATTTTATCGGCGGCGCGGTGAGGTTCATTACTTGGGTAGTCCCTCTACGTCAATTCAGTTTGAACCGCATAGCCACCAGTTTTCCTTAGATGAGGAAGCGCCAGGATTTCGTTTATTTAATCTGTATCCAGATGGCAGGATTGAAACTAGGGTGGAACGGGTTGCTTACGCGCATGAGTTGGATTTGGCAGCTACTGGTTATTAGGATAGAAGTTGGTATTTTTAAAAACCCGTTTTCTTGAAGAAAGCGGGTTTTTTTTGACGCGCTCACGCTTCCAAGCGATTATTTTTACTGACAATAGTTGCGCGATCGCTTGCAACATAGGTGAAAACACTGAGCCATTGTTTGCTGAGAGGGGGATATCCTTTGAGTCAAGGGTTACATCCCACCTCTACTCCCCCATTACTTATGACTCAACCAAATCTTCTGAAACTTACCAAGAAAAAGCTTCCAAATCTTCGCTGGTATGCTTGGTTTCCTTACCCCAGTTCTTGGCTGAAAGCTTTTGTTTTAATTCTGTTAATGAGCGGACTTACCGCAATTGTCAGGATGACTAACACTGTCGGCTACGTTACAGCGAGAATTGTAGATAGCCCATCGCTGTTTAGTGTTTTTGGAATACTGGCACTGCTATCTCCAATTGCTGCGATTGCGTTTGCTCATCACTTCTTACATTTGTTTATCAATCAATTTTTCCCATCAATTCAGGCACCAGAAGTAGGCAAAATTCAAGGATTAAGACCAGGACTGCTCAGTTGGTGGGAAGGATTATATGGTTGGTTAGCGATTGTTTTGGCTACCTTAATAACCCTAATTCTATTTATATTTTTTCTGCCTTTATTCAACCTCAGTTACAATACTCTATATGTTAATAATAATCGTTGGTCTGAAACAATACAGGCAATAATAGCTGTTTTTTGGATTTCTAGTGCCGCATTTATATACCAAATTGATTTTTTAATGAAACAGCGCTTGATTTCTATTTATTCTTTTAATAATAAAGCTGGTAGCGTTAGCTCAAATCTTGATCTAAACTCGGAAATAGAAGTCGATCGTTCTCGAGGAGATATAGGCATCACCAAAATGAGAGGAACGGTCAAACCCAAAAATCAAAGTAGCTCAAAAGGCTGGCAAAAACACCAAAAAACATTAAAAAATTTATTAATAATTTCTTTAATTCCCCTAGTAGCAGCTGGAAGCTTTTGGTTGGGGAAGTGGTCAGAATCAAGAGAAAATATACCTCTTGCTGCTGTCTCTACAGCTCCATCGCCAGTGCTATCTGAACCAATAGAAGCTATACCAAGTGTTACTACGGCTGAAACTCCAGAAACTCAGATAGAACCTTTCCAGCAGGCAGTTAACAAAGCAATGAAGGCCGCCAAACTCACCCAAACAGCTCAGTTTAAAGCTGACTGGGATGCGATTGTGAGTCAGTGGCAAGAAGCGATCGCGTTAATGAAAGCTGTACCGCTTGAAAGTGCGAATTATCAGGTAGCTCAGAAAAAAGCAGTCGAGTATCAAAGTAACTTAGCTTATGCTAAGCAACGAGCAGCTAATTCTTATAAATAAGTTCTGGAATAAAGCGATCGCTTTTGAATGGAAAGCGATCGCTTTCTTTTTAATCTCCAGTGACAAAGGCACGCTACTGGCACTTACTACTCGACTTCACTAAAACGATCGATATTTCAAAAGCTGATAGATAAAGCAATTTTGAGCGATTTTGCAGGAGTTTATTCGCTGGCTTGCCAATGCACGAAAGGACGCCCAGATGCCACGGTTTTAGAAACAATCTTGGTATAGCCAGGAACCCAATCGAGATTCACGCGAAAATAGACTTTGCCATTGCGAAACTCGAAGCTATAGGAGTGTAAATCTGG